>JBBWZU010000164.1:0-10467 GCA_039649225.1 Hyphomicrobiales bacterium
TCGGGCCAGATCATTCGCGACGCACGGCTGGTTTGGAAAACGCACGGCACGCTGGCGTCGGAACGCGACAATGTCGTGCTGTATCCTTGCAGCTACGGCGCCAAGCACGAGGACCTGGAGTGGCTGATCGGACCCGACGGCATTCTCGATCCGACCCGCTGGTTCATCGTCATTCCCAACATGTTTTCCAACGGCGTATCCTCCGGCGCCGCGGATACGCCCGATTATCCGGCACTGGTGACGTCATGGGACAGCGTTCAGGCGCAGCGGCGCTTGCTGTCCGAGCAGTTCGGAATCGATCGGCTTCACGCGGTGTATGGGTTCTCGATGGGCGCGCAACAGGCCTATCATTGGGCCGCGCTGTTTCCCGACGCAGTCAGCCGCGCGATCGTGGTGTGCGGAAGTGCCCGCACCGCCGAACACAACAAGGTCTTCCTGTCGGGGCTGCTGCGCACCTTCGAGGCCGCACCGGAATATCTCGGCCATGGCCGGTTCTCCGGCGAGCCGCAGGCGACGCTCCGCGCCATCGGCCATATCTATGCGGGCTGGGCGCTCAGCCAGGACTTCTATCGGGAAAACCTGCACATCACCGCGCTGGGCGCGACTGATCTCGACACGTATCTGCGCAACGACTGGGAAGCGTCCTTCGCGCGTCGCCGCGCCGCCAACTGCTATGCCCAGCTCGTCACCTGGTACCATGGCGATATCAGCGCAAACACGCTCTATCACGGTGACCTCGTGCGGGCGTTGAAGGCGATCAAGGCGTGCGTGTTGTTGTTGCCAAGCGAAACCGACCTCTACTTTCGCGTCGCCGACAATGCGCTGGAAATCGCGCATCTGGCCAACGCCGAGCTGATGCCGATCCCGAGCATCTGGGGTCATCGTGCGGGCAACCCCGCCGCAAACCCGCGCGACGCGGTGTTCCTGAAAAGAGCGGTCCGACGCTGGCTTGAGTAGATCTCGCGTGGGCTCGCTGCACATTCGCCACATAAACGGACCTCATCCTGAGGAGCCCGCCGTCAGCGCGTTTACGCGCGTCTGCGACGCCCTATGGCGGGCGTCTCGAAGGATGGCCGCCGGTACAGAGCTTGCCCCCATCCTTCGAAACGCGCGGTTTCGCCGCGCTCCTCAGGATGAGGACTGAGAACAGCGACGGCGTGAGTGCGACGCTGCCGTCCGTATTGCGCAAGGAGATCATGGGCACGATCAGGACGCCGACGGAGGAGTTCTGATGTCGGCTTTCGGATGCATTGACGAACTCACGCACGCCGCCACAACAGCTAATAAACGAGCGGTGTGCCAAAGCCGGCGGTGGATGGTCCGACAAGAGCCTCGGGCCTGGGCGGCTCTCCAAGCTACGGGCCGGCGGCGACTGCGCAATTGCCGCCGGCCGGAGAGCTTCAGGTGGGTCGGCTTCAGCTGGGCCGGCGGACAGCTCTGACCTTGCCGCTGCCACCGCCGCCGCAGAAGAACGTGTCGCGACCGTTCGACTCGAGCCCGGACACGATGATGCCCGCCGGCATGTCGATCTGCTCGAGGACCTCGCCTGACTTCGGGTTGATCCTGCGCAATTCGCTTTGGCCGTCTTGCGACGTTCCATGCCAAAGCTCGTCACCAAGCCAGGTGACGCCGGTGACGAAGCGGTTCGACTCGATGGTGCTGAGAATCGCGCCGGTTTGCGGATCGATCCGATGGATCTTGCGGTTGCGATGCTGGCCGACCCAGAGCGACCCTTCCGCCCAGGCCATTCCGGCCGCGCCGCCTTCGGGGGTCGGTATCGTGGCGAGCACACGGCCGCTGTCCGGGTCGATCTTCTGGATACGATCCTCGGCGATCTGGTACAGGTGCTGGCCGTCGAAGGCGGTGCCCGCCTGCGCGCGGACATCGAGCTTGCGCACGATCGCGCCGCTGTCGGGGTCGACGGCATTCAGCGCATCGCCGGTCGCCATCCAGATATTGGTGCCGTCATAGCTGACGCCGTGCACGGCGCTCACGCCCGGAAAGGGGCCGTATTCGCGCACGATGTTTGCTGCTGTTCGTTTCATGACGTGATCCTCTTTGCTGCTGGGTTGATGCGCTCAACCTAGCTGCCGGACAGCGCAGCCGGGAGTAACAAGGTTGTCGGGAAACCCGGCACCGGCGGCGCCATCCAGCGGCGCGCCCGGCCGTGGCCGATTGCCTGCACCTTGCTGTCCACCGACAGATCGTCGAGCGCGCGCTGCACGGTGCGCTGGCTTGCGCCAAGCGCCAGCGCGAGCGCCGAACTCGACCACGCTTCGCCGTCGCCAAGCAGCGCGCGCACCGTTGCATGCGCTTCATCCGTCGGCGGAGCGAGCACCACAACGGCGCGGGCGCGGCGCGTCACCAGCGCAAATCCGTCCTTGGTTGCGTCGATGCCCGCAACCGCCACCAGCGCCTTGCGCAGGCGGCCGATTTCGACGCGCAGCCGCGCGCGATGCGATTCATCGGCGTGTCTGGCGCGGAACGCGCGCGCGAGCAGCGCGGCGCGCGTCACGTCGCCGGGCCACGCTTCCGCCAGCGCGCGGGCAAGCGCGAACAGCACGGGGCGCGTTTCGAGCGATATCATGCCGCCGGCGTGGCAGACCGCGCGCCGGCAGGCATCGACGACGAGCGCCGGCGAGGCCAGCAAGGATTCGACTTCGTCGAGCCGGAGAACGCGCTCCTCGCCGCGCGCAATGGACCGCGCCGCCGGCGCGTCGAGCGCGCGCGCCGCGCCTTCGACCTCGGCGTCAAGCGAAGGGATCCGGGCCCGATGCGCGGCGTGTCCGGCCTGTGCCAAGGCGGCGCGCGCAGCCGCGATCTGCAGCCGCCGCATCGCAATCCCGGCAACGACCAGTTCATGGCCCGCCCGTGAGGCCGGCAACAGCGGCGCCGGATCGAAGCCGGTCAACAAGTGTTCCGCGGCATCGAGGCGGCCGATCAGCAGCAGACGGCGGATTGCCAGATAGCGCGCATGCGCCGCGTTGGTGCGGTCGCCGTGCTTTTCAAGCGCCGCCTGCGCGGCCTCGAGCGCCTTGACGGGCCAATTGAGATCGCGCGAGACGAGCGCGATCTCGGCCTCGGCAACGACGCAGCGCGCGCGGGCGACCGGCTCACGCGATCCGAAGGTGCGCGCCGCACGCCGCAGCAGCATTTTGGCGCGATCGAGGTCGCCGAGCTGCGCCATCGCAATGCCGCGCAGCGCCAGGGCCGGCGCATCGCCACGCAAGGCGATGTGGTTCAGCGCGCCAAGGGCATCGCCCGCTGCGAGCGCGCGGGCCGCCGCCGTGATCAGGGAGTCCATTCAAAATCCCGACACACTTGTCACTCCCGTCATTCCGGTGCCCGGCGCAAGGTCATGGCATGCGGTTGCGGGATCGCGGCTGCCACGTTTGAAGCCTGGACATTGCATGAGGAGAGAAGACATGAGCAAGCCTTTTACCGGCGGGTGCGCCTGCGGCGCGGTTCGCTACGAAATCGCCGATGAGCCAATGGTGATGAACGACTGCCAGTGTCGCGACTGCCAGCGGACCAGCGGCACCGGTCACGGATCCTACCTGACCTTCCCGAGACGCGCCGCCGTTACGCTCAAGGGAGAAGCGACGCCCTGGGACATGGTCGGCGACAGCGGGAATGTGAAGACGCGCGCGTTCTGCCCGGCTTGCGGATCGCCGGTCTATCTGACATTTGCCGCAATGCCGGACCTCTTCACCGTGCATGCCGCGAGCCTCGATGAGCCAAGCCGATACCAGCCGCAGATGGTGACGTATCGCGTGCGCGGCGAGGCGTGGGACCGCATCGATCCGGCCCTTCCCGCCTTCGACAAAATGCCCTCGCAATGAAGGCGCCCAGGCGGCCGCTGCATTGAGGCCGCCGCCGTGATCGGGGAACCCATTCAAAAAATCCCGACACACTTGTCACTCCCGGCCCACCGATGGCCGGCATTAAATTCATCTCACGATCAACGCCCGGCGAACCGAGAGGGTCTTGGGAACCGGGCCCATGAAAGGATGCACATCATGACGACACATACAACCGCAACACGCGATGCCTGGCTCGAAGCGCGGCGCGATCTGCTTGCCGCCGAAAAGGACCTGACGCGGCGCAGCGATCAGGTCGCGCGGCTGCGCCGGCAGATGCCCTGGGTCCGCGTCGACAAGGCGTACACCTTCGAGGGGCCGGACGGCCGACAGAGGCTCGCCGATCTGTTCGACGGCCGCAGCCAGCTTCTGGTTCAGCACTTCATGTTCACGCCGGGTGAGGAGGACGTGTGCCCGAGCTGCTCTTTCATGGCCGACCACACCGACGGAATGACCGTACATCTCGCGCATCGCGACGTCACGTTCGTGGCCATTTCACGCGCGCCCTTCGCCGAGATCGAACGCTTTCGCCGGCGCATGGGCTGGCAGTTCAAATGGCTATCCTCGCACGGCAACAGCTTCAACTATGATTTCCGCGTCAGCTTCACGCCCGAGGAAGTTGCCAAAGGCGAGCTTCCCTACAACTACGGCACGTGGCCTCATGCGTTCGAGGAATGGCCCGGTGTCAGCGTGTTCGCCAAGGACGATGCGGGCGATGTCTTTCACACCTATTCGACCTACGGGCGCGGCGTGGAAGTGATGATGGGGACGTATCGCCTGCTCGACCTCACGCCCCGGGGCCGCGACGAGCGGGACACCTTCTACAAGATGGAATGGCTGCGCTATCACGACAGCTACGAGGAGCAATTGCCCGCGAAGTCTGCGCCAAATGCCTCCTGCTGCAACGCGCGCGCCTGAGGCTGCCGGCGATGGGAAGCGGCCATGCCGCCGCTCCCGGCGCAGGCGACTGCGCTCCTGGCTCAGCCGGCTGGCTGGGCCTGGCGGCGGCGCCGACCTTCGCCGCCATGGCGCTGCTATCGGGCTTCGTCTTCTGCCCCCAAGGCAGCGATCAGCGCGAACCCCGATTCTTCCAGCGCCTGGGCGGGGCTCATGTTGCGCATGTTGTAATAGAGATCGCGTCCCAACCGGATGATTGAAGGATTGTACGCGCTCGTGCGCTCGGCGATCGCGATTGCGCGATCGAGCACCGCGCCACGCGCGGTCACTTCGTTGACGAGATGCAGGCTCCTGGCTTCAGCGGCATCCATCAGGCGCGCGCCATAGACGACGTCGAACAGTATCTTCTTCGGCAACGCATCCTTGACGATCGCGAGCGCAAGAAACGGAAATAGCCCTTTCGCAGCTTCCGGCAATCCCAGCGTCGCATCCTCGGCCACCACCGCCATGTCGCACGCGACGACGAGACTGAACCCGCCCGCATGGGCATTGCCGTTGATCGCCGCAATGATCGGCTTGCCGAGCCGCGCCATGGCCTGCGCCAGATCCATGAAGGCGCGGGCGAATTCAAGCCGCCCCACGCTCGTCGGGCCCGCGCCCCAATAGTCCCCGCCGAGGCAGAACACCTCGCCATGGCCGGTCAACACGCAAGCACTGACGTCGGGCGACTGCCGCGCCTGTTCCAGCGCCGCAATCATCTCTTCCGCCATCGTCTGGCTGATGCGATTGCCATGATCGGGCCGCTTCATGGTGATGATCTCGATACGTCCCCGACGCTCGACCGCGATTTGCGTTGCTGCCACGTCTCCGCACTCCCTCTTGGTGTTTTGAACCGCCGGCGATAGTCCTGCAAAAATGGACCCGCGATCGCGTAACTTGCCCGCCATGCATGCTATCGCTGACGAAGCAACCCGACGAGTCGCGATTGCAGCCGGTGCCCTTCGAGGCTCGCTCGCACCATCGACGGCAGCCGTCGATCGGTCGCCGCCGCCCGTTTCCGGCCATCCGCGGTTTGGCCTAAAATGACCACAGGATGACCTTTTGGCCACCACGCACACCGGCTAGTCTGCCGGACATGGAGAAGCCCCGCACCATCCTCATGCTCGCCTTTCCAGGCGTCCAGATGCTGGACGTCACCGGGCCGTTGCAGATGTTTGCCGCCGCGAATAACGAGCTCAGTTGCCACGCCTACCGCATCTTGATCGCGGCGCCGGCTGCCGGGCCGTTTGCGACGTCGTCCGGCGTGCGCCTGGTCGCGGATCTTTCGTTTGCGGACCTGAATGCGCGGCGGCTGCGCGGCGTCCACACGCTGATGGTCGCCGGCGGTGATCCGGGGGTCAAAGCCGCGATCAAGGCCGGCGACGCGGCAAGGATCGTGGCACGCGCGAAAGGCATCGTGCCGCGGCTGTCATCGGTGTGCAGCGGCGCGTTTATCCTCGCGGCGGCCGGCGTTCTCGATGGCCGTCGCGCCGCCACGCACTGGGACGGCATCGAGCAATTGCGCCGCTTCCGGCCGGCTGTCGTCGTCGATGACGACGCGATTCATGTCGAGGATCGCGGAATCTGGACCTCGGCGGGCGTCACGGCCGGGATGGATCTGGCGCTCGCCATGATCGAGGCCGATCACGGCCGCGCCGTCGCGCTTGCGATTGCGCGCCGGCATGTCATCTTCCGCGTCCGCCCGGGAGGGCAGAGCCAGTTCTCATCCGAGCTTGCCGCACAGGCGGTCGACGATCCGCGTCTTTCGCGCCTCGCCGAGCAGGTGACGAACCGCCCGAATGCCGACTGGAATGTCGAGCGGCTGGCGGCGACCGCGGGTCTCTCGGTGCGCAGCATGAGCCGCCTGTCGCGTGCGCGTTTCGGCGCCAGCCCGGCCGAGTTCGTCGAGCGCATCCGGCTGGATGTTGCGCGTCGTCAGCTGCTCGACACCGCGCGCGGCATCAAGAGCATCGCGGTCACGAGCGGCTTCGGATCGGCGCGCCGCATGGATCGCGCTTTCGCCCGAAAGCTGGCGGTTTCGCCCACTGAATTTCGTTCCCGTTTCAAGACACAAGGAGACGCGCCATGCAGCAGCACGAGATCGGCTTCCTCATCTTCCCGAATCTGACGCAGCTCGACTTCACCGGGCCGCTCCAGGTGCTCTCGCGTCTGCCGGGTGCGCGAACCCACATCGTGGCGAAATCGTTGCAACCGGTTCCGACCGACTGCGGCCTCTCGCTGCTACCGAACCGCACGCTCGACGACTGCCCGCAGTTCGATCTCTTGTGCATTCCCGGCGGGTTCGGCGTCGTCGATCTCATCAACGATCAGGCAACCCTGGACTTCGTGCGCCGCCAGGCGGCGGGTGCCAAATACATTACCTCGGTCTGCGTTGGCGCGTTCGTTCTCGGCGCGGCCGGACTGCTGCGCGGCAAGCGCGCGACGACGCATTGGGCTTACACGCAGCTGCTGCCGCTGGTCGGAGCCACGCACGAGAAGGCGCGCGTCGTTCGGGACGGGGACGTCATCACGGCAGGCGGCGTCACGTCCGGAATCGACTTCGGATTGGTGCTCGTCGCCGAGATCGCCGGCAGACAGGCGGCGGAGACCGTCCAGCTTGGCATCGAGTACGATCCCGATCCGCCGTTCGACGCTGGTCATCCGGATCGCGCGCCTGCGCCGGTCAGGGCATCCCTCGAAGAGCGTTATGCCAAGTCAGTTCAGGCCTACCGCAACGCGCTTGTGCCCCTGGCAGCCTGAACCACAGCCATCCTAATCGCGCGCCGGCGATGAATGCACGGAGTCGTGCCGCAGGCTCCCTGGAACGACGTACCGGTCAAGCTTGTGTGCTGCGTTGCAGGGACTTCGCCGGAAGCAGAGCGAAAGCCGCGATCATGCCAAGCAACGCCACAAGTGCAGCAAGGGCGAAAGGTTGCGCGAACTCCGCTGCGTCATTGACCGCACCAAGCGTCAGCCCCAACGCCGCGATGCTGATGGCGAAGCCGGCTTGGCGCACGATAAACGTCACAGCCGAGGCCATGCCCGCCCGCGTTGACGGGGCAAGAGCCAGGACGACTCCCGACAGCTGAGGGTTCGCCAGTGCGGCGCCGACGCCGACGATGGCCATTCCGGCGATCGCGGCGGCGAGACGTATCTCGGGACCGTCGGACAGGGCGGCGATCACAAGGCAAACGTCGCCAATGACGACGAGCCCAAAGGCAATTGTGAAGAGGCGTCGCCATCCCCAGTGCATCGCGAGCCGGCCGCCGATCAGCGGTACCAGCAGCATCGGCAGCGTCGCTGCCAGCAAGGCCGCACCGGCCCCCTCCATACTGATGTGGATCGCCGCACTCAGGAAAAGCGGAAGATAGACCAGCACGGCCCAGTAGCCGAACTGGAGGGCGGTCAGCAACGCGGCGACCGCGGCCATGGTCGAGCTCGCGAACACGCGGGGATCGAGCACTGGGCGCGGACTGCGCCATTGTTGCCAGATGAACAGGACCGCCGTTGCCGTACTGCCAACGAGGCATGCGGCTCTGAGGACCAGGGAGCCGTCGCGCCTCAACAGCGCATCGATCGCCAAGCCCAGCGAAATCGTCAGCAAGGCGATGCCGACGGGATCCAGCCGTCGCTCTCCCTTGTCGTTCGTCTCGGCGACCAGCAGTGGCACCGCCAGGGCCAGCGCCAGGCAGAAGGGGATGTTTGCAAAAAAGATCCAGCGCCAGCCGAGCCACGAGGCGAGGAAGCCCCCGAGGGTCGGCCCCATTGCCATGGCGACGCCGGAGATCACCCCCATGACGCCGAACGCACGGGCCCGCTGAGCGACGTTCGGAAAGGCGATTGCGACGAGTGCGGTCCCGCCCGTGGCCATGAAGGCTGCGCCTGCTCCCTGTACGACGCGCATGGCCAGCAGCATCGGTTCGCTCAAAGCCATCCCGCACGCGACCGAAGCGACGAGAAACACCGCGTTGCCGGCCAACATGCAGCGCCGGCGACCGAAGCGGTCGGCAAGGGCGCCGGACGCAAGGAGGGCGCCGGTGAAGGCAAGACTATAGGCGTCGATGACCCAGGCCAGGCCGGCAACGCCCAGTCCAACGTCTTTCGCGATGGTGGGCATCGCGACCACGACCGCCGTCACATCGAACAGTATCAGGAAAGTGCTTAGGCCAAGAGCGAGCGTCGTCAGGACTGAACGCCGTTGCTCAACCGTGCCACCGGACGTGTGATCCTGCATTCTTCCTTCGCCTTTTATTGCCAGTGTCGTGATGAAGCCGGCGGACCCGTCGGGAACTGCGGAATACCTTCCCGGCAGGACGGTCGTTGCTGACCGCCTTGTCGCGGCGCCGTTAGCAGCGCCGTCGCGCCAGCAGGGCGAGGGATTCAGCCATGACTGGCCATCCTGAGATGTTGCGCCGCATAGGCATGCCACGGCCGCCATGCCGACGGGGTATCGTCCTGCGCGCCGAGCACCGTCTCGCTCTCCCAGTCGCCGGGCGCGCGCAGGCCGGGCCGTTTCCTGATCAACGGCGCGAGCCTGGGATCGCGAGCGAGATGGCTGTCGATGGTAGCGATGTCGGCACCGAGATCGAACACGCGGCGGACCCGCGCCACGATGGTCGGCAGCGCCTTCACCGAGGGGAAGCGGATCGTGACGAGCACCGAGTTCCGCTCGGAGAAATGCGCCACCGCGACGCTGCCGCGCTTGCCGTCGAGGTCGATGCTGCGATGCCAGACGTCCTTGTCGATCCACTCGGTGCCAGGCGTCGCGCGCAACGAGAGCGCCGATAGCATTCCCGACCAGTCGTAAGGCGGCCGATAGGCCAGTCGCAGCGTCACACCATCACGCGCCGACGTGTCGATGCCCTTTCGCCTGAGTGCGCTGGGTGGACGGCGAAAGAGGTTGCGAAAGGTGTCGTTGAAGCGGCGCACGCTGCTGAAGCCTGAGGCCAGTGCCACTTCCGTCATCGGCAGGCGCGTGTCGTGCAGCAGCTGCTTGGCGAACAGCACGCGGCGCGTCTGTGCGACGGCGATCGGCGAGGCGCCGAGATGGCGCTGGAACAGTCGCCGCAACTGCCGACCGCCGACGCCAAGTCGCCCAGCCAAGGCCTCGACGTCGGAGTGCTCGCCGTCGAGTGCGCCGTCGGCAATGAGCGCCAGCGCCCGGCTCACCGTGTTGGCCGTGCCGCGCCAGAAGGCGAGGCCGGGCGCGATCTCTGGCCGGCAGCGCAGGCAGGGCCGAAAGCCCCTCTCCTGCGCAGCGGCGGCCGAGGCGAAGAAGCGGCAGTTCTCGAACTTGGGCGGGCGCGTGGGGCAGATCGGCCGGCAATAGATGCCGGTCGAGGTGCAGCCCACGAAGACGTGGCCGTCGAAGCGAACGTCGCGGCTCTGGAGAGCGCGGTAGTAGGTCCTGCGGTCGAGCAATTCCATAGGGGCACTTTGCTACACACTTGCGCGTAAGGCTGGCCGTTTTCGGACCTGAACGACGGTGCTGGATTTGCTGGCCATATTCGCTTTTCGATCGTCCAGCGTACAGCGTATCGGTTACCCACTGCCCAAGCGTTCTCTGAGCATCGTCGCCATGATCAGACGTTGCCGAGGGTGAGGATCACGTTGGATCATCGAGTGACCGATCCCAATCGCGCCCCGCGCCACCCCTCACGAATACCGCCGC
>JBBWZU010000822.1:0-3752 GCA_039649225.1 Hyphomicrobiales bacterium
TTACTGGCGAGGTTGATAATATCCGCTTTTCCCAACCTATAGTTGTTTTCGAGGCCGGTCAAATTTATTCAACCGTAAATTGTGCGCTCGAATCAGGCGGCTCGCACGTTGTTGAGGAATTTTTCGACCGCGGTTTTCAGATTGCTGCTTTCATCGGAGAGCGCGCGCGCCGCTCCCAGCACCTGGCCGGAGGCTGCCCCGGTGGCGCTGGCGCCGCGATTGACCTCGACGATTTTTTCGGCGACCTGGGCCGTGCCCCTGGCGGCCTCGCCGACATTGCGGGCGATTTCCGTCGTCACCGCGCCTTGTTCCTCCAGCGTCGAAGCGACGGTGTTGGCGATTTCGGAGATCCGCGTGATGGTGGCGCCGATCTCCTTGATAGCGCTGACCGAATCCTGCGTCGCCACTTGCATGCCTGCAATCTGGGTCGTGATCTCGTCGGTGGCCTTGGCGGTCTGCGCCGCCAACGCCTTGACCTCGCTCGCGACCACGGCGAAGCCGCGGCCCGCTTCGCCGGCCCGCGCGGCTTCAATGGTCGCGTTGAGCGCCAGCAAATTGGTCTGCTCGGCAATCGCGGTGATCAATTTTACGACATCGCCGATGCGGCTCGCGGCGGCGGAGAGCTCGGCGATCCGCGCGTCGGTCTTCTGCGCCTGCCGCACGGCTTCGGCGGCGATATTGCTCGACTCCTGCACGCGCTGGGCGATCTCATCGACCGACGCGGACATCTCCTCGGCCGCGCTCGCGACCGACTGCACGTTGCTGGAGGCCTCCTGCGAGGCCGACGCCGCGGAACCGGACAGGCTCTGCGTGCTCTCGGCGGTGCGGGACAGCATTCCGGCCGCGCTCTCAAGCTCACCCGACTTCGCCGACACCGCGTCGACGATGTTGCCGACGGTGGTCTGGAATTCGTTCGCCAGGCGCTGCATCTCGCCCGCGCGCAGGGAGGCCGCGCGCGTTTCGATCTCGCGCTGCTCGGCGCGCAGGCGGTCGGCATCGATGAGGCTGTCCTTGAACGCCTGCATGGCGCCGGCGAGCGCACCGATCTCATCCTTGCGCGCCGCATAGGGCACGTCGACGGTCACATCGCCGCCCGCGAGCTTGCGCATGCCATTCTGGATCATGTCCAGCGGCTGGGTGATGCGGCGGGTGACAACGAGCATCAGGGCGATCGCCATCGCGAGCGCGAAGGCCAGCAAGCCCAGTTCCACGAACAGGCGCCAGGTCGCGCCGGCGCGCTGCTCGGCGGCGTGAGTCTTGGCAATTTCGAGCGCCACTTCGGCAACGCCGAGTGCGGTGGCCAGCTTCGGGACAATCATGGCGGTCCACTGCGCCGTCGTCATCTCGGGCTTTTCGCCGGCGATCAGCATCTTGAGCGTTCGGTCGCGGAGCGCGATGACGTCAGCCCCAAAGAATTCCCGCTTGGCCAAATCGACAGCCGCCATGAAGCGCGGCGGCAGCGGCAGCCCGGAAGCAAGCTCTACGAGCGAGCCCCATGCGGTATCGACCTTGGCGACGTTGGCCGTGTACTTGAGCAGCGCATCGGGCGGCAGCGCCATTCCGCTCAGCGTATTCGAGATCATCACCGAGGCGTCGCCGCCGGCATTGCGCACGATCCAGCCGAGCTGCTTCAGCTCGAGCAGCTGATCGATGAATGCGTCCTCGAGCTTCACAAGGCGCGTCAGGCGCGACGACAATCTGTCGAGCGTCTCGATCAGCGCGGTCACCTCGTCGAAGTATTCTTTCGAGATGCCGGCCCGCCGCGAGTCCTTGGGCTGCCGGATCGCAGCCAGCGACTCCTCATGCAGGGCCGCGAGTTTCTTCACGCGCTTGTCGAGATCGGCGACCGCCGCCTGGCGCTCGGGAAAATCGACGGTGTCGAGCGTGATCACGGCGGACTTCAGTGCGGGCAGATCGGCCGCGCGCACGTCCTTGAGCTGCTGCGTGATATCCGTCAGCGCCTTGTCGCCATTCAGGTCCCGGGTCGTCGAGGCGCGATCGACGCGCAGATTGTGCAAGGCGGTGAACATGTACGAGGTGGCTTCCGCCACCGCACCGATCCGGCTTACCGCGCCAAGCCGCTGCCATGACGTCCAGGCGCCGGCGGCGAGCGCGACGATGATGATCGTCATCAAGGACGCAATGACTGATTTGAGAATGAAATTGACGGAAAGACGGTTGAGCATTGCTGGTCCCCGGGTACGGCGCGTCCAGCAATAGCTTCAAGTTCGTAAAGGGCAGGTAACGTTTGGGTAGGCTAACCGGGCCGTTAACGTAGGTAATAACGCGAATGAGCGCTCAGGATTGCGCGCCTGCGCGCAGCATTCCGATCAGCGTGAACACGTCGTAGATCGGGAGCCCGGTCGCTGCCGCAACCGCGGCGCGATGCGGCGGGAAGTTGGTGCACTCGAACAGGATCGCGCCGATGTCGTTCTGCCGCGCGATCAATCGCTGTGCCGCAGCGACGACTTCGGCCTCCCGGGCCGCGACGCCGTCGTCGCATGGCTGTTCGTAGATCGCGCTTTGGAACACGCCATCCTGCGTGACGCCTTCGACCGGCGTATCGGGGCTCGCGCCGGCTGCGACAAAATGCGCGGGCGTCAGATCACGACCCGAGAAGGTCAGCACGCCGAGGCGCTTGCCTGGCGGCAACAGCTTCATGAGAGTCGGAATCAGCAACAGCGCGCTGGTGGCAACCGGCACCTTCAGTCGCGCGGCGAGATTCTGCTGGTTGAGGACAAGGAACCCACAACCTGTCGTAATCGCGTTCGCGCCGCGCGCGATGAGGCGCTCGCCCGCCGCAACGAAGTCCTCGATCAGCGGCGGCGCTTTCGCCGGAACGATCTTGTCGACGGTCGCGCCGCGCACGACCTCGAACAGCACCGGTTCGGCGTAGCTTTGCGGATTACCGATGTCTCCGATAAAGCGCGTGAAGCGGGTGTCGAGCATGAGGACGCCAAGGGTCATGGTTTCTTCTTTCGTTTCCCTCTCCCGCAAGCGGGGAGAGGGTGGACGATCCGAACGCAGTGAGGATCGGCTGGGAGAGGGCTATCCTCACATCTTCTTATAGGCATCCACGATCGCCTGCCCGTCGGCGCCGGCCTTCTTGAGCCAATCGGCGGTGAGCTGCTCGCCGACCTTCTTGAAGCCAGCCGCCAGAGCCTCGCTCGGCGCCAGCACCTTCATGCCCTTGGCCTTGAGCTGATCGAGATACCAGTTGCCCTTGGTCTCCCATGTCTTCCAGCCGCGCGCCTCGGCGACCGCGGCGGCTTTCAGGATGGCCTCCTGGGTCGGCTTGTCGAGCGCGTCGAACGCCGCCTTGTTGACGATGGTGTAGTTCTTCGGGATCCAGGCCTGTACATCGTAGAAATGGTCGAGCGACTCCCAGACCTTGGAGTCGTAGCCGGTGCCACCCGACGACATGAACGAATTGACCACGCCGGTCGCCAGCGCCTGCGGCAGCTCGGCCGCCTGGATCGTCACCGACTGCGCGCCGACGAGCTCGCCGATGCGCGCGGTACCGACATTGTAGGAGCGCCACTTCAGGCCCTTCATTTCCTAGATCGTATTTATTTACTTCTTGGTTTAAAAGCCCTGCGGCGACCACGGCACTGCCATCAGCAGCATGACGCCTTGCGCGGCGAGTTTCCAGCCGCGTTCTTCGGCAACCGCCGCCGCCTTGAGGATCGCATCCTGTGTCGGCTTGTCGAGTGCGTCGACGGCAGCCGTGTTGACGAAGGTGACGGTCTTCG
>JBBWZU010000841.1:0-5898 GCA_039649225.1 Hyphomicrobiales bacterium
CGAACCTAACCCGGATTTCGCTTTGGCTCCATCCAGGTTACGCTCGCGCAAAACACATGGGAGGAATGCAATGCGCCGACGTGAGTTCTGCCTCGGTCTTGCCGCCATGCCGGCGCTTGCGCGCTCGGCCTTCGCCGACGAAGTCTCGACCATCACGCTCATCAGCCAGCACGGCCTGCCCTATCTGCCGCTGATGGTGATGGAGAATCTGAAGCTGGTCGAAAAGCATGCCGGGCGCCTCGGCGTGCCCAATCTGAAAACCGACTACCGTACGCTCGGCGGCACGCAGTCGCTGGTCGATGCGCTGATCGGCGGGCAGATGCATTTCGGGATCGCCGGCGTGCCGGGCCTGGCGACGCTGTGGGACAAGACCGTCGGCACCGCGAATGAAGTGCGCGCGCTGTGCGCCGCGCAAGCGATGCCGTTCATCCTCACGACCAATCGGCCGAGCGTGAAATCGATCACGGACTTCCGGGAAGGCGACAAGATCGCGGTGCCGGGGATCAAGAATTCCAATCAGGCGATCTGCCTGCAGATGGCGGCCGCGCGCGAATGGGGGCAGGCGAACTATGCGCGGCTCGATCCGTTCACCATCACGCTGCCGCATCCCGACGCCGTTATCGCGATCATCTCGAAGTCGACCGAGCTGGTCGCGCACTACGGCGTCTCGCCGTTCCAGGACTACGAGCTCGCGGCGCCCGGCGTGCACGCCGTGTTGAAATCCTACGATACGCTCGGGGGACAGACCACCAATGGCGTCATGTTCATGACCAAGAAATTCCGCGATGCCAATCCGAAGGTCACGAGCGCGGTCTATGCGGCGCTCGCCGAGGCGTCGGACTTCATCAACAAGGAGCCGCGCCAGAGCGCCGAGATCTATATCCGCACCACGAACGAGAAGCGCAGCGGCGTGGACGATATGGCGAAGATGATCTCCAATCCCGACAACGCCTGGACCACGACGCCACAGAACGCGATGCGCTACGTCGAGTTCATGCACAAGGTCGGGACGCTGAAGAAACTGCCCGGCGACTGGAAGGACCTGTTCATGCCGGAGGCACGGGGGCTGGCGGGAAGTTAGACAATGCGCGTCGCCCGTCCCGACTTGATCCGGGACGGGCGGCCAAGCATCAGGCCGTCGCGAGCTTGCCACTCACCCGCCTGCGACTGCGCAGCAGCAGCCAGCCGACGATCGCGATGTTGAGCAGGTTCCAGAGCACGCCGTTGGCAAATGCCGCGCGATACGAGCCGGTAAAGTCGAAGATCGCGCCCGACATCCAGCCGCCGATCGCCATGCCGAACAGCGCGAACATCAAGGCGACTCCGACGCGGATGCCGGCATCCTGCGGGGAAAAATATTCGCGCACGATCACCGCATACATCGGAATGATGCCGCCCTGGAACAGGCCGAAGAGCGCCGAGACGATGTAGAGCGATGTCAGGCCGTTGAAGCCGAGATAGAGCACTAGCGCGATGGCCTGCAGCACCGAGCCGATCAGCAGCGACGCCAGGCCGCCGATGCGATCCGCGATCGAGCCGGCCAGCACGCGACTGATCAGGCCGAACGTCAGCATCAGCGACAGCATCTCGGCGCCGCGCGCCACCCCGTAACCAAGATCGCCGCAATAGGCGACGATATGCACCTGCGGCATCGCCATGGCGACGCAGCAGCCGATGCCGGCAATTGCGAGCAGTGCCTGCAACGTATTCGGCCGCAGCCCAAGCGTGCCGCGCGGGACCACGGCGACGCCGGGCGCTATCGTCTCGACCGGCGATGGCCGGCGCATCAGCAGTGCGAGCGGCACCATCGAGACGACGCAGAACAGACCAACCACGATGTGCGTCGTCCGCCATCCGCTGCTGGCAATGAAATGCTGGACGATGGGCGGCCACACGGCGCCGGAAAGATAGTTGCCGCACGACGCGATGGCGATCGCGACGCCGCGCCGCTTCCGAAACCAGTGCGACATGTCGGAAATGATCGGGCCGAACGTACCCGACGCGCCGACGCCGATCACCAGATGCGCGCCGGCCAGGGTCCAGATGTTCGGCGCGTAGCCGGCGAGCAAATAACCGAAGCCGAGCAGCAGCGTGCCGCATATCGCCGGAAATACGATCCCGTAACGGTCGGCGAGCTTGCCCATCAACACGCCGCCAAACGCGACTCCGACGATCGCAAGCGTATAAGGCAGCGAGGCCTCATTGCGCAGGATGCCGAATTCGGCCTGCACCGCCGGCAGCGCAACCACGAATGACCACATGCCGACGCCGCCGATGGTGCCCAGCACCAGCGCGACCGACAATCTGATCCAGGCGTATGTGGAGTCGACCGCGCTGATATCCGCGTGGCCAGCAGCATTTCCTGTCGTCACGTTTTTAATCAATCCCGGCGTTATGGCTCAGCCATAGCACTGGATGATCGCGGCTTTCCAGCGTGCGTGGCGCGCGGCAGGGATGTGTGACGACATGATGCCGGAATCTTGATCGATCAACCGGCGTTGAGCATCTCGATGGCGGCGTGTCCGACCACGGTGTTGCGGCCGCGACGCTTGGCGCCGTACAGCGCCGCATCGGCCGCTTCGATCAGGATCTGTGATGAGTCGCCGGACTGGGCGCGCAGCGATGCCACGCCGACGCTGACGGTGACGTGCCCGGAGGGCGCCGCCGCGTGCGTCAAATCGAGAACCTCGATGGCGGCGCGCAGCTTTTCCGCGCTCTCGAGTGCGCTTTCCATCGCGGCTCCGGCGAACAGCAGTGCGAATTCCTCGCCGCCATAGCGCGCCACAATCGATGCATCACCGGAGGCGGCGGCCAGCGCCTCGCCGACGGTGCGCAGGCACATGTCGCCGGCCACATGACCATAGTGGTCGTTGAACGATTTGAAGTGATCGATATCGATCATCACTAGCGACAGAGCCCTGCCGGAAGTTGCGGCCTCGCGCCATTCGGTCTCGAGCCGGGCATCGAAACCGCGCCGATTTGCCAGCCCTGAAAGTCCATCGAGACGCGTCAGATGCTCGAGCTGTGCGTTGGCGATGCGAAGGTCGTGCTCGCGCTCGGCGAGCCGCTTGGCCATGCCGTCGAGCGCGGCCGCGAGCGGCGCGAATTCGGCGGCCCAACGGCGCTGGCCGGTATTGGTCGTCAGATTGCCATGACCGATGTAGCTCGCCACGCGGGCGAGCGAGCGCAGCGGGCGGACGATGGCGTGCTCGCCGCCGAACCAGACCCCGAACAGCACGACCAATCCGATCAGTGCGAACTGAACGTAGGACGTCCGCATTTCGCGCGCGACCCGCTGCAACACCTCGGACTCATCGAGGCCGACCGCAAGATGCGCGTTGGTGTTGGGGATGCGCGCAAACCCGAAGATGCGGCGCACGCCGTCGACGCCTTCGGCCGTCACCATGCCGTCGATGCGCGCGCGCATCGCATCCATCAGCGGGCTCGCCTCGAAGCTTTTGTGCAGCCACTTGTCCTGTTCGGGATACGCCGCCAGGACGGCGCCGATGTCGTCGAGCACGAGCATCATGGCGCCGGGGCGGCGTGCCGTTTCGGCCGCGATGCGCTCGATCCACGGCAGATCGAAGCCGGCCGCGATGACGCCGTCGGCCTCGTCCATGTCGTTGACGATCGGCGCGGCGCCGACCAGAATCATCCCGCCGCGCTGGCGCGCTGCCGCGTTGTTGCTGACGACAAAAGTTCTGTTGCGCAGGGCGTCCTGGAAGTAAGGGCGATCGGACGCGTTCAGCCCGATGCGGTTGGCGACCGTCGAGCAAGAGATCCGGCCGTTCGGCGCGATGACCGAAAGTCCGCTGATCCAGGGCGCGTCGGACGTGGCGCCGGCGAGAAACTTTCCGCAGATTTCCGGCGTATCCGCAAAGGCCGCCTGCGTGCGTGCCACGACTTGCACCACGGATTTGACCGCCGTGACCAATTCCTCCTGGGCATCCACGCCGCGGCGCGTCAGCGTGACTGCGTCGTTCGATGCGGCGGCGACGTATTCGGTGCGATGCGCTTCGATGAGCCGCGCGCGATCGATCATCAAGGGTACGACCGCGATCAGTGCGAGCACGATCAATCGCGCACGAATGCTCAGCGTCGGCTTCGGCCTTGCGCCAATGGGAGTGGGTGGGCGAAATGTGATCGGCATGGCGTGCGCTTCGCCTGCCGGTATAAGAGAGATCGCTTAAGATACGCTTTGTATCGGAACCTAAAGGCAGCCGTGCGGGCTAGGTAGTCGTACGCATCGTGGGACAACGGTGAATAATGAGTGACACCAATGAACTAACCGCGGCCGACGCGCTTGCGCGGGTGCAAAGCGAGATCGCGCAGGCCTGCGCTGAGGCCGGGCGCGATCCTGCGTCCGTCGCGCTGATCGCGGTGTCGAAGACGCATCAGGCGGAGACCATCGAGCCGGTCATCACGGCCGGCCAGCGCGTGTTCGGCGAGAACCGCGTGCAGGAGGCAAAATCCAAGTGGCCGGCGTTGACCGCCGCGCATCCGGGCATTGCGCTGCATCTGATCGGTGCGTTGCAGTCCAACAAGGCCAAGGAGGCGGTGGCGCTGTTCGATGCGATCCACACGGTGGATCGGCCGAGCATTGCCGAGGCGCTGGCCAAGGAAATCGCCCGGCAGGGCCGCCATCCGCTTTTGTTCGTGGAAATCAATACCGGTGCGGAGCCGCAGAAGGCCGGCGTGCTGCCCGGGGAGGCTGATGTCTTCGTGGCAACCTGCCAAAAGAGTTACGGGCTCGAAATCGCCGGCCTGATGTGCATTCCGCCGTTCGAGGAGGCGCCCGGACCGCATTTTGCGCTGACGGCCAAGATCGCGGCGCGCAATGGGCTGAAACTGCTGTCGATGGGCATGAGCGCGGATTTCGCGACCGCGATCGCATTCGGCGCGACCCACGTGCGGGTCGGAACCGCGATCTTCGGCGCGCGTGCGCACAAAAAAAGCCCCGACGCGGGGCTGGGGGGCTGAGGGCGTCGGGGCTCTTCTTGTACGAAACCTCGCGGTCCCGCACGGTCTTGCGTGCCTAACGGGGTCGCCCGAAGATCGTTCCGAAGATTTCAAAAAAATCTTCGGCGCGGCCCAAGAAACCCGTCGCGCTCAAAAAGCGCAGCTAAATCAAACGATTATGATGCGGGTGACGGGACCGACCTGGTGCAAAAGCCGGCGCAGGCAGGATTTCGGCATCGTCACGCACCCGGCCGAGGGGGCAAGATCGGGTCGCGCCACGTGGATGAACACCGCGCTGCCGCGCCGGGCGATTCTGGGGCGCGTATTGTGGTCGATTTCGATAATCAGATCATAGAGATGATCCACCCGGGAAAGCCGGTCCCCCGGCCCGCCGGCCGCGATCTTGATCGGACGATTGTAGCGCCGGTCGGCTGGGTCTTCGCACCAGGCATCATCCGCTGCGATTCGCCGCACCGGCAGCCGCGTTGCCGGCCGCGGCCCGCGTTCCGGGTTCCACCACAGGCGGACCAGCCGAAAACGCCCGCGCGGGGTCGCACCATCGCCCTCCCGCTTGTCGGCCGCAATGCCGCCTTGGCCGAGCGCGACCGGCCAGGTTCGCGGTCCCGCCGTGAGCAGCCCACGGGTTCGCGAGCCGGGCGCGGCGCGGACGCGCAGCGCTTTCACGGGCGATTGCGGCATTAAGTTTGAGCCTTCACGGCCGTTCACGATGCCTTTCGCGAATGGAATCAATAGCGCTCGGCGCTTGCGCTTTCTCTACCGAATGTTCTACTTCGCGCAACTGGGGAACTAGCCCCCCCGGAGTGGGACCCATGTCGAATGCCCGCAAGATCCTGATCGTTGACGATGACACCGAGCTGCGCGAGGCGCTGGTCGAGCAGCTTGCGCTACACGAAGAGTTCGAGGCGACCTCGGTGGATA
>JBBWZU010000031.1:0-18258 GCA_039649225.1 Hyphomicrobiales bacterium
AGCGGGCAGCGCTGGTTTTACTTCTCGCGGATGCAGCCGAACGACGCGATGCTCTTCAAGTGTTTCGACTCGGCGCGCGACGGACGCACGCGCTACACGGCGCATACCGGGTTTGCCAACCCGCATGCGCCGGCGGAAACGCCGCCGCGGGAGAGCATCGAGGTGCGGACGCTGTTGTACTTCGCCTGATTCGCGGTCGGACGCGGAGGAGACTTGAAGATGAACGACCTGAGAGGCAGTTGTCACTGCGGGAACGTCTCGTTCACCCTCGTCACGGAGAAGAGCGCAGGCGATTTGGTGCCGCGCAGGTGCTCCTGCTCGATGTGCAGGAGACATGGCGCAAGCTACATCTCCGATCCGGGCGCGCGCTTGGCGTTGCGGTACCGCGTCCGATCGTTGCTGAGTGTCTACAGGTTCGGCCACGGCACGGCGCAGTGGATCATCTGCTCCGGGTGTGGCGTGCTTACAGCGGTGCTTTGTGAGACCGAAGGACGTCTGCGCGCAGTGGTCACGGTGCAGTCAATGGTGGAGCATGCCTTCCTGGCGCCCGAAATGCAGACTGACTTCGAGGCTGAATCCGTCGCGGAGCGGCTCGAGCGCAGGGCCAGGACCTGGATCGGCACCGTTGAGGTGTCCCCGCCATTGCTCCAGTTAGCGCCGGAGCGGTAGCACCGGGGCGAGAGTGATCGCCCACATATTTACGAAGTTACGGTGACCATTGCTGGCACCGTAACTTTCCGTAACTCTCTTCGTAGTCACCACGGACGTTGAAGAGAAATTTGACGCTTAAATGCGCCACTGATAATCTTGCCCGATCATGATGATCAGCACGTCCAGCATCGCTTCAGTCTTTTTCCTGAACCGCTAGCCGCGTTGCCCGCGTTGTGCGGGCGAAAAACGACGGTGCGGCCCGTGGCCCACTTACTTTCCCAAAACTGAATCGGCCGGCCGCCCCGCTTCTGGCGGGCGATGACCGCTGGCCAAGCGATGTGAGGATTCTCATGCCTGCCAATGAACAGTCGCGCGCGCTCTCGAACGCGCAAGTCGAGCAATTTGTCCGAGACGGATTTGTCAGAGTTGAGCGAGCCTTTCCCCGGCAACTTGCCGAGGAAGGCCGCTCCATCCTCTGGCGCGACCTGCCATGCGACGCCGATGATCCCTCCACCTGGACGCGGCCCGTCGTCCGGCTTGGCCAATACGGTGACGCGCCGTTTAGGGACGCGGTAAACAGCCCCGTGCTCCACGCGGCTTTTGACCAACTCGTCGGAAAAGCGCGATGGCGTCCACGGCGCAACCTTGGGACTTTCCCAGTGCGGTTTCCGAGCCCGGATGATCCGGGTGACGCGGGGTGGCACATCGACGTGAGTTTCCCGGGCCCGACGGGAAGCTGGGAGGAAATGAAGGATTTCTCCGATTGGCGGGCGAATGTTGTCTCGCGCGGTCGGGCGCTGCTGATGTTGTTTCTATTCTCCGACGTCAGGGAATGCGATGCTCCAACGCGCATCAAGGTCGGATCGCATCTGGACATCGCAAGGCTTCTCGAACCCGCCGGCGAGCAAGGAATGTCTCACGGCGAACTCGATGAATTCGCCGGGCCCCTGGAGCCGCCGGAGTCATTGGCGACCGGCGACGCTGGCGACGTCTACCTCTGCCATCCGTTCCTGGTGCACGCCGCACAAAAGCATCGCGGATCGATGCCGCGTTTCCTCGCGCAACCGCCGCTTCATCCCGCTGAGCCGTTCCAGCTCCATCGGGCGAACGGCGACTATTCCCCGATCGAGATAGCGATCCGGCAAGCTCTGCTGGAACGTCGAAGCTGAAATGAGATAGGCGCAACGGCCACGCTCCGGATGGAAGAAGAAAACCATCCGGAGTGAGCGCCCCGCCGAGGTGAGGGGGAGGACGACAGTACACTCTATCGATCGATGTGCGGGCAGCCGGAGTGAATCACGATGGTTCGCCGCACTTGTGTTGTCGCGCTTCTCATCCGCTTCGACGCGGGCGACGCGCGCTCAACCGCGAGCTACTGCTGCTCACGCGTAGATCACGTCGACGAGTCAAGTGCACCCTAACTCGGTGTCATCGTAATCTGATAGACAGATCATTTTTCTCAGGAGTACGTTCTTTGTCATTTCGAAACGCCGTCATCGCCCTGGGCTTATATTGTCTCCTCAGCGGATGTTCGAGCGCATTGGGCGCCCAGTCGGTCACTTTGAGGCTGGCAACGGCACAGCGAGAATTCTTGGTAACCGGTTTCCAGAATTCGGGGACGGCAAGCCGCCCAGCTGTTTTGGTGTTGAGTGGTGCGAAAGGGTACGGCTCTACAGCCTATTCGCTCCTGGCCACCGACTTGAACGCGTCGGGGATAGATGTGTTTCTCATCCACTACATATCCAATGCTGACGCGCTCACCATAAAGAGCGCGAGTTCCCCCAGCGTGCGCATCGCCTACTATGCCAAGAGGATGCCTGATTGGATTGAGACGATCCGAGTGACGATGGGTGCCATCCGGCGATTGCCGATGTATCAATCAAGAATTGGCGTTCTCGGCGTCTCGCTGGGTGCAATGCCGGTGACTGTGGTCAGCGCTAACAGCTCGGAAATTGATGCGTCCACCATCGTAGACGGGAGCTTTCCCGCTGATTTCGAATCGCGGGTTCGATCACTGCCGCCTCTGCTGGTGATCTGGGGAAGCAATGACAGGGTGTTCCCGCTGAGCGCCGGAACAAGGCTGCGCGATCTCGCTCGCTCGGTCGGAGCCCCCGCCGAACTTCCCGCCTACAGTGGAGAAGGCCATGCATTCTTCCTGGAACCGAACAACGCCAGCGCAGCCGATGCACGGCCAAGAATTGTTGATTTCTTCGCCTCGAAATTGAACGCGAAGCATTGAGTGTATCAACCCCTTCGACGCGTCGACGCGCGCTCAATTGCGACCGCTGCTGCTCACGCGTGAATCAACGCCGACGGTAGGGTTACGGTGATACTGGGTTACGGTGTCGCTGTAACATTGTCACCGTAACGTGTCCGCCGAGGGCGCCCGAAAAACGGGTGCCATCTTCTCTTCGTCCAGCGCGGCAATGCGCTCAGTGCAGGTATCTTCAATCAGCCGATCAAGTCGCTTCCGTTCGTGGACCAGCTTGACCAGCGATGGTGCTCTCCACGGACCCTTGACGAGTACCCCCATAACCGACTCCTTACGCGGACACAGACGCTTCGGTTGAACCCACCGCCACACAAGGCTTCCAGCTCCGCGTCATATTCGCGCTTCGCTATCAGCTCCCCCGTTCGACGGAGTCTAAGCTGGTTAGGGAGCCACACTCACGTTTTTTCAACGCAGATCGGACTACGTAGAATTCCGAGATTCCCATACGGCATGACTCTATTTTGACGTCTTGAACCCGCCCGGCGCCGGAGAGTGCCTGCGCATGAAGCGTTGCCACGGCTGGCGCGGCCCGACGGCCGGCGAGGCAGGTGGTTCCCATCACCAGATGGTGGGCGCGACGACCGTAGCAATGTCGACGCCGGCGCCGCGCGCCCTTTCGAGCACTTCGCTACGGCAGGGCTCGGTTTCCGGCAGCACGCGCCTCACGAGGTCGATCGCAAAAGTGTTCAGCGCGATCGTGAACCGCTCCTGCTCCTCGGTGGTGAACTGCTCGCCAATGCGTTGCCGAAGATCCTGAACGGCCGTCTCGACCAAAGTAGCGGTGTTTTCGTCAGCCATCGTTCCGCTCCTCATGGCGCCTTTACCGGTGGCGCGCGCCGCTACGCGGCTTTTCGCGCCGCTTCGATCAGCGGTTTTGGATCGAAATATGGGCGAAGTTCCTTGATCTTCCCATCGGCGATCCTGAAGAAATCGAAGATCGGGATCACCACTTCGCCGTCCCTGGAGGGCGCAAAAGTCGCTTTCCAGAGCGTTGCCACGCAATCGCCTTCCACAATGTGGCGTTCGACTTCCGCCTTGCGCACCGGGATGGTCGGAAAGACGCGCGTCTTCAGAAAATGGATTGCCGCCGCTTTACCCTTGAGCGGATGGTCCGGATCGAGCGGGCTCGCCAACAGGATGTCGTCGGCGAACGGCATTTTGTCGACGTCGTTGCTGGTCAGTCCTGCGAGAAACGCGTCGATCGCCCGCAGGCGCGGGTCCTGCTTATTGTCGGCCATGTTGAAACTCCATCTCGGCCGCGGCGCGTGAAGGCGCCGGGTGATCGCGGCCTTGCCTGCCTTCAACGCATGCCGGGCGCTACGGTTCG
Organism: Hyphomicrobiales bacterium; assembly: GCA_039649225.1. Taxonomy (GTDB): domain Bacteria; phylum Pseudomonadota; class Alphaproteobacteria; order Rhizobiales; family Xanthobacteraceae; genus PALSA-894. The sequence goes on from JBBWZU010000031.1 coordinate 4,251, forward strand.
CACGCGAACCATGGCGACGCGGTGTGCGTTTCCCGTCGCGACAGGAGGGAACGCGATGACGTGGAAAGGCAAATGGCGGAACCAATACGGTTCGATCCTCGAGATCACCGCCGGCGGACTAAGCGCGCTGTCACTGTGGTTCTCATCGCCACGAGAGCCGGTGTGACGGGCGTGGGCGCGCCCTACAGCACGCCGCCCAGGCGCACACCCGCGCGCAAAAACTTCTGCGGATCGACCGCCTCGCCGTCGACGCGCGTTTCGTAATGCAAATGGGGACCGGTGGAGCGCCCGGTCGAGCCGGTCTTCCCGACGATCTGCCCGATGCGCACCGTCTGCCCGACCTCGACGTCGATCGCCGAGAGGTGCGCGTAGCGTGTCGCAAAGCCGTTGCCGTGATCGACCTCGACCATGTTGCCGTAGCCGCCATTGCGCCCCGCCATGGTGATGGTGCCGGCCGCCGTGGCGCGCGCCGCTTCGCCGGTGTCGGCGCGGAAGTCGAGCCCGGTATGCATCGCGGGACCGCGCAGGAACGGATCGGACCGCACGCCGAATCCTGACGTGGCTTCCAGCTCGCCGGTCATCGGCTTGCGGATCGGCACTGCGGCGAGCGTGCGGTTGAGGCGGTCGACCTGGCCGCGCGCGAGCTTGACGCGATAGAGCTGGCGCTCGAACGCTGAGGCGCCTTGTGCCGTCACCGGCACGAATGGACCGCCGGTGGCGCGTCCCGGGGCAGGAGGCGCAATCTTGCTGAGGTCGAGGCCAAGATCGGCGAGCAGGTTGCGCATCTTGCGCGCCTTGGTGTCGTAGGTCTCTTCTAGCGTGTTGAGCGCCTTGGTCTGGTTTGCTTCGAAGCGGTCGAGTGAGATCTGCAGCCGCGCGAGCGTGCCTTCGATGCCGCCGCTGATCGGCGCCGCGGCCAGCCGCGTTGCGGCCAGCGCGTTGCGCGATTCAAGCCGCGCCTCGCGCTCCGGCGGTGCGACCAGGATCACGGTGTCGTTGATCGGCGAGGGTTTTGGCGCAGCCTGTGGCGCCAAGATTCCCGGAGCAGCAACTCCCGGACCAGCGATGGCTGGTGCAGGGGCCGGCGGTGCTGCGATGGCTCCGCGCGTACTCTTGATCGAGCCGGTCGGCGCCGTGTCGGGGAGGGTGGCGAGCGCCGCCGAGCGCGATTCAAGCACCGCCTGCCGGCGCGCCATCGCCTCGAGCTTGCCCTCGAACTGTTCCTGGTCGAGCAGCTGGCGTCCCGCCAGCCGGTCGACCTGTCCGCGCAGATCGGCGATACGGTCCTCGTAGGCGAATTGCATCTGCGCCTGGCGCGCGAGCAGGCGGGTCAGAACGTCGTCGCGAAACGCGAAATAGGTCGCCGTGACGGCGGACCAGCCGGCCATGACCACCAGCGTGCCGACGATGATCCAGAACGCAACCGGCCGCACGCGCACCTGGCGTCCGCCATGGCCGAGCGTCCAGTCGGTTTTGACGGCGGGCGGCTGCTTTTGCGGCAGCTTGGGCAAAGCATGCGGAACATGCTCGGCGTGGCCCTGCCTCGCAAAGCCACGAATGGAGGACCGGTGCGGCACCTGTGACATCAACACTCCCGCGCGGCCCGACTGGGGCCGACACAACGAGTTCCGATTTGACCGTCACATGGTTAAAATTCCCCCAAAACGTAGAAATACGGACACGCGGTTAACGGAATGGAAACCGGATTCACGCTGCGGTAGTACTGGCATTCATGTGCGGCGAGTCACTGATGTCTGCCGTTCTGGCATTCCGATTCTTAAAACTTGCCTCACAAGGCCGCGGCCGCTTCCAGCACAGCCTCGGCATGACCGGGGACTTTGACATTCTCCCAGACTTTGGCGATGCGCCCATCGCTGCCGATCAAAAAGGTCGTGCGGCGCACGCCCATGAACTTGCGGCCATACATCGACTTCTCGCCCCAAACCCCATAGGCGGTCAGCATGTCCTTGGTCTCGTCGGAGGCGAGCGGAACGGTCAGGCCGTGCTTGTCGCGGAACTTGTCCTGCGCTTTGACGGGATCGGCCGAGACGCCGAGGATTTCGGTGCCGCTCTTGGCGAAGGCTTTGCGCAGGCCGCTGAAGGCGATCGCCTCCTTGGTGCAACCGGGCGTGTCGGCCTTGGGGTAGAAAAACAGCACCAGCGGCCGTCCCTTGAAGTCGGAAAGCGAGATGGTGGCGCCGCCGTCGCGCGGAAGCCGGAACGCGGGAGCCTTGTCGCCCTGTTGCGGGACCGTCATGTGCCTTCCTTTCGGCGTTTTCGCAGTGCCAATGTGACGGCGGACGAGACGCTGGTAAAGGGCTGGCGGATCAAGGGAGATTCGTGCGAGATCGGGCCCGCGAACGGACCGGCCGCAGATTCCCTTGAGCGCGGAGGCGAGGGGCCTCAAAGCTGAGGGGAAGTCCGGCGACGCATGACGGATTCTGGGTTGAATTCGGCTATGGCCGCTATACGCGGGGCCTGGTGGGCCTTGCAATTGCAGAGCCGCGCGCTGGCTGAGCGCACGGCCGATCGCTTGCGTCCGCATCAGGACTATCGTCCGACCCGTCATCTGGCGGTGCGCCGCTCGCCATGGCCGCGCCGCTGCATGCTGGTCGGCAGCGCTGTCGCGGGCGCCGCGGTCGTGAGCTGCGGCATCGTGTGGTGGCAGCTCGGCTCGGGTCCGATTTCGGTCGATGTTCTGACGCCGTGGCTCACCTCGGCGATCGAAGAGCGCCTCGGCGGCCAGCACCGCATCGAGGTCGGCGGCACCATGCTGGAGCGCGACGAGGTCGGCCGCTCGGCGTTGCGCCTGCGCGACATCGTGGTCCGCGACGCGCAAGGCACCGTGGTGGCGAGCGCGCCGAAAGCCGAGGTCGGCATCGCGGGTCTCGGCCTGTTGTCGGGCCACGTGCAGACCGACCGCATGAGCCTGATCGGCGCCGAGATGTCGCTGCGCATCGAGCCGAACGGCAGCGTCAACATCCTGGCGGGCGCCGGCAAGCCTGCGGTGGAAGCACCGGCGACGACCAGTTCGATCGCCTCCGCAGGCGCTGTGGCGTCGAAAGCCGAGAACGCGCAGCTGCCGGCCGTGGAGGTCGCGAGCAATCCGCTCGCGGCCGTGCTCGCCTGGATCGACAAGCTCGATTCCCTCGGCCTCGACGGCGGCTCGCTGTCCGAGATCGGCTTGAAGGATTGCACGCTGGTGGTCGAGGACCAGCGTTACGGCAAGCGCTGGACCTTCGAGCACATCAATCTCAGCCTGACGCGCCCGCGCGAGGGCGGGGTCGCGTTCGCGGTCAATTCCACCGGCGCGGACGGCCTCTGGTCGATCACCATGACGGTCACGCCGAAGCCCGATGGGCGGCGCACGATCGAAACGGTGGTGCGCGACGTATCGCCGAAGGACCTGATGCTCGCGCTGCGCACCGGGAACTCGCGTTTCTCCGCCGACATGCCGCTCTCGGCGGTGCTGCGCGCCGAGATCGAGCGCGACGGAACCTTGCAGGCCCTGGAAGGGCGCATCCTCGCCGGTGCCGGCGGATTCGGCGCGCGCGATGATGCCGACACCCGCATGCATATCGATGAGGCGCAGCTCGTTTTGCGCTGGAATGCCGAGACACGGCAGCTGCAGATGCCGCTCGACATCACCTCCGGGCCGAGCCGGGTGAGCTTGCCGATTCAACTCGATGTGCCGGCCGGTCCCGACGCGCCGTGGACGCTCGCGATCCCGCGCGGACTGATCGTTCTCGCCTCCGCCGACCGCTCGCGCGATCCGCCGCTGATCATCGATCGCGTCGCGATCCGCGCCAGCTTCAGCCCGGCCAGGCGTCTGTTCGAAATTCAGCAAGGCGACTTCACCAGCATGGCCGGCGGCTTTGCGATGTCGGGCGCGATCGATTACTCGACCTCCGATCCGCGGCTGCAGATCGGCGTCGCCGGGACCAAGATGACGCTGTCGGCATTCAAGCGGCTGTGGCCGGCTTTGATCTCGCCGCGCGTGCGGTCCTGGGTGGTCGACCGCGTCAGCGGCGGCAATATCGAGCGCGTGGTGATCGCCACCAATGCGCCGATGTCGACGCTGGAGCCGGGCGGGCCGCCGCTACCCGACGACGGGCTCTCGATCGATATCGTGAGCAACGGAAACACGCTGAGCCTGGTCGACGGTCTGCCGGTGCTGCGCGACGCTGATCTCGTCACCCACGTTCAAGGCCGCACCGCCACCGTCAAGGTCGGCAAATCGACCCTCGATCTGCCCTCGGGGCGCAAGATCACGCTGTCGAACGGCGTGTTCGAGGTGCCGGACACGCACCCCAAGCCCTCGCCGGCGCGCACGCGTTTCCGCGCCGAAGGCAATGCCGATGCGGCCGCCGAGCTTTTGACGCTCGACCGCCTGAAGGATGCGTCGAACATCGCGCTCGACCCTTCGACCACCAAGGGCACGTTCGCCGCCCAGGTCGCGCTCGACTACACGCTCATCGGCACATTGACCAAAGAGAATATGAACTACGTGGTCGATGCCGACTTGTCGAACTTCTCGGTCGAGAAATGGGTGCGCGGCCAGAAGGTCGAGGCGACGGCCTTGAAGCTGTTCGCGAACTCGCAGGGCTTTTCGACCCGCGGCGACGTGAAGATCGGCGGGCTGCCGGCGACGGTCGACTATCGCAAGCCGGCCGGCGAAGGCGATGCGGAGGTGCGCATCCAGGCGACGCTCGATGATGCCGGCCGCGCGCGGCTCGGCATCGGCCTTGCCGATACGCTCACCGGTCCGATCCCGATCAAGATGACCGGCCGCGTTGCCTCGAGCGAGCGCGACAGCCGCTATCAGATCGAAGCCGATCTGAAAGACAGCAAGATCACCGAGCTGCTGCCGGGCTGGTGGAAGACCGTCGGCAAGGCAACGCGCGTTACTTTCACGGTGATCGACAAGGCGCAGGTGATGCGCTTCGACGATATCGTGATCGAAGGATCGGGCACGCTGGTCAAGGGCATGATCGAGCTCGACTCCAATGGCGAGATCCAGCTCGCGAGCTTCCCGTCCTTCGCTCTGTCCGACGGCGACAAGGCGACATTGCGCGCCGACCGCGCGCCCGACGGCACGCTCAAGGTGACGATACGCGGCGACCTGTTCGACGGCCGCGGCTTCATCAAGTCCGCGACATCGACGCCGACGGGCAAGGAAAGCGTGAAGCAGGCGAGCCGCGACATCGATCTCGACGTCAAGCTGGCAACGCTCACCGGCTATAATGTCGAGGCCTTGCGCGGGCTGGAACTGCGCCTGTCGCGGCGCGGCGGTCACGTCAAGAATTTCGGCATGATCGCCAAGCTCGGCGGCAACGCCTCGCTGACCGGCGATCTGCGCGCCTATCCGGGCGGCCGCCAGGTAATGTATCTGGAGGCGAGCGATGCCGGCGCGCTGTTGCGCTTCACCGACACCTATGCGCGCGTCAATGGCGGGCAATTGTGGATGGCGCTCGACCCGCCGACCGCCGAGCAGTCGCCGCAGGAAGGCGTGCTCAATGTGCGCGACTTCTCGATCCGCGGCGAGGAGAAGCTCGAGCGCGTCGTCAGTTCCAGCGGCGATCCGAGCGGCCGCAGCCCGCAGGCGATCGGCGCGGGCGTCCAGTTCAGCCGCATGCGCGCGGAGTTCACCCGCGCGCCGGGCAAGCTCGCGATCCGCGACGGCGTGGTATGGGGGCCGGCGATCGGCGCGACGCTCGAGGGCCAGTTCGATTATGCGCACGACGATGTGCGGCTGCGCGGCACCTTCGTTCCCGCCTATGCGCTGAACAACTTTTTGGCGCGCATTCCGGTCATCGGCTTCTTCGTCGGCGGGGGCCAGAACGAAGGCGTGTTCGGCATGACCTATGAGGTCACCGGACCGCAGGGCAATGCCACCTTGCGCATCAACCCGGTCTCGATGGTTGCGCCGGGCTTCCTGCGCAAGATCTTCGAATTCCGCGGCGCCGAAACCGACAACAAGACCGTGCCGCCGAACTCGACCTCGCCGACAAGGTAGCGAGCGAATAGGGAATGGCGAGTAGCGAATAGAAAGCGGCCATCTCTTCCTACTCGCTATTCGCTACTCCCTATTCGCTCTTCACCTACACCGGCTTCAACAGCACATGCTTCTTGCGGCCGAGCGAGAGCTTGATGACGCCTTCGGGCGTCAGGTCCTTCAGCGTCAGCGTCATCTTCTCGTCGGCGACTGATGCGTCGTTGACCTTGAGCCCGCCGCCTTTGATCTGACGGCGCGCTTCGCCGTTCGACGCAACGAGGCCGGTCTTGTCGGCGAATGCCGAGAGCACGCCGAGGCCTGCTTCGAGCTCGGCGTGCGGCACCTCGATTGTCGGCAGGCTCGCGGACAATGCGCCTTCCTCGAAGGTGGTGCGCGCCGTCGCGGCTGCCTGTTCGGAGGCCGCGCGGCCGTGCATCAGCGCGGTCGCTTCGGTCGCCAGCACCTTCTTGGCCTCGTTGATCTCCTGGCCCTGCAGCGCGCCGAGCCGTTCGATCTCCGCCATCGGCAGCAATGTGAACAGCTTGAGGAAGCGCGTCACGTCGCCGTCCTCGGTGTTGCGCCAGAACTGCCAGTAGTCATAGACCGGCAGCATGTCGGCGTTGAGCCAGACCGCGCCGGCCGCGGTCTTGCCCATCTTGGCGCCGGATGAGGTCGTCAGCAGCGGGCAGGTGAGCGCGTAGAGCTGGTGCGTGCCCATGCGCCGGCCGAGGTCGACGCCGTTGACGATGTTGCCCCACTGGTCCGAGCCGCCCATCTGGGTGTTGCAGCCGTAGCGGCGCGCGAGCTCCACAAAGTCGTAGGACTGCAGGATCATGTAATTGAACTCGATGAAGGACAGCTCCTGCTCGCGCTCGAGCCGCATCTTCACGGAATCCATCGTGAGCATGCGGTTGATCGAGAAATGCCGGCCGACGTCGCGCAGCATCTCGATGTAGTTCAGCTTGGTCAGCCACTCGGCATTGTCCGCCATCACGGCGTCGCTCTTGCCCGAACCGAAGGTCAGGAACTTCGCGAACGTGCCCTTGATCGACTCCTTGTTGGCGTCGATCTGCTCATAGGTCAGGATCTTGCGCGTCTCGTCGCGCCCGGACGGATCGCCGACACGGGTCGTGCCGCCGCCCATCAGCGCGATCGGCTTGTTGCCGGTCTGCTGCAGCCAGTGCAGCATCATGATCGACAGCAAATGGCCGATGTGCAGCGAGGGCGCAGTACAATCGTAACCCACATAAGAGACAATGCGCTTATCCGCCGCCGCCTGATCGAGCCCGGCAACGTCGGAAATCTGATGGATGTAGCCGCGCTCGGACAAAACGCGCAGGAAATCGGATTTGAAGTCGCTCATCACACGCTCGATAAAGCTCGGTTTTCAGGGGCGCCGGGGTCGCTAGCGGCGGGCCGGTGGTGTAACAGGTCCGGCGGGGATTTCATAGAAATTGCCGGGGAGCGGGCATGCGGGCGATCGGGCTGATGAGCGGCACGTCGATGGACGGCATCGACATCGCCTTGATCGAAACCGACGGCGAGGTCGTCACGCGGTTCGGCCCGAGCGCGCTGCATTTCTACACTGAGCACGAAGAGACCGTTATCCGGGCCGCCATGGAGGCGGCGCCTGCGCTGCGCACGCGCACCGAGCGGCCCGCGGCGATTGCCACGGCCGAGGACATCATCACGGACCTGCATGCCAGCGCCGTGAACGTGTTTCTCGATACCAACCGGATCGACCGGGCCAGCATCGATGTCGTTGGGTTCCACGGCCAGACCGTGCTGCACCGGCCGAATGAGAAACTGACAGTTCAGCTCGGCGACGGCGCCGCGCTGGCGCGCGAGATCGGCATTCCGGTGGTTTTTGATTTCCGCGCCGCCGATGTTGCGGCGGGCGGACATGGCGCGCCGCTGGTGCCGGTGTTCCACCGCGCGCTGATGCGCTCGCTGGAGCGGCCGCATCCGATCGCGGTGCTCAATCTCGGCGGCGTTGCCAACATTACTTTCATGGACGGTCATCCCGACCCGATCGCCTGCGACACCGGGCCCGCCAATGCGCTGATCGACGACTTCATGCGCTCGCGCACCGGCGATGTGCTGGACAAAGACGGCCGCGCGGCGGCGGCGGGCCGCGTCGACGCGGCGGCCGTCGCGCGCCTGCTGATGCATCCGTTCTTCGCGCTGCCGGCGCCAAAGTCGCTCGATCGTAATGACTTTCGCGCCTGGGTCGCGGCGCATGCGGCGCTGGAGGAGAAGAGCACCGAGGACGGAGCGGCGACGCTGACGGCGCTCACCGCCGCGACGATTGCCCGCGCGATCGCGATCCTTCCGAAGGCACCCGCGACCTGGATCGCGGCCGGCGGCGGCGCGCGCAATCCAACTTTGATCCGGATGCTGGTCGACGCGCTCAGCCCGGCGGTGGTCGTGACCGCCAACAAGGTCGGCTGGTCGGCGGATGCGCTCGAGGCGCAGGCCTTCGGGTTCCTGGCGGTGCGCGCGCTGCAGGGTCTGCCGCTGACGTTTCCGACCACCACCGGCGCACCCGAGCCGATGACCGGCGGGGTGCTGGTGAGGCCGTAGCGAGCGATCGAGACCTTACGCCGCGCTGGTGGCGTCGGCGGGCTTGAGGCGCTTGTCGAGATAGCCGGTGACGATCTGCATCAGCGGCTCGATCTTGTGATCGAAGAAGTGGTTCGCGCCCGCGATCTGCTTCTGGTCGATGATGATGCCCTTCTGGGTCTTCAGCTTCTCGACCAGGCCGGTGACATCCTTCGGCGGCACGACCGCGTCCTTGTCGCCATGCACGATCAGCCCGGAGGACGGGCAGGGGGCCAGGAACGAGAAGTCATAAAGGTTCGCCGGCGGCGCGACCGAAATGAAGCCTTCGATTTCGGGGCGGCGCATCAAGAGCTGCATGCCGATCCAGGCGCCGAACGAGAAGCCGGCGACCCAGCAGGAGCGCGCCTCGGGATTGATGGTCTGCGCCCAATCGAGCGCGGAGGCCGAATCCGAGAGCTCCCCGACGCCGTGGTCGAACGAGCCCTGGCTGCGGCCGACGCCGCGGAAATTGAACCGCAGCACCGAGAATCCGCGGTGCACAAAGGCATAATAGAGCTGGTAGACGATCTGGTGGTTCATCGACCCGCCGAATTGGGGGTGTGGATGGAGCACGATGGCAATCGGCGCGTGCTTGATGCGCGCCGGATGATACCGGCCCTCGATCCGGCCGGCCGGACCCGTAAAGATGACTTCAGGCATTCAAACCTCGACTTGGGACGCCCTCGACCGCGTGGAACTTGGCGCCGAAGGCTTAATTTACGGCGCGCTTGACGGAACGAGCTTGCGCGCGTAACTTTTTAGAACTGTTCTAATGTCTGGGGCAAGCCTCGCCATGCGGACCCGCTGCAACGGTCGCGGCGGTTCTGTTTGCACGATATTGACGGCGAAAAGCAAGCCCTTTGCTGTAATGTGGACTAAACGACCCGAGAATCAATGACCGCGCGCGTGTATCTGGATTGGAATGCCACAGCCCCGCTGCGCCCGGCGGCGCGGGCGGCTGCGTGCGCCGCCATGGATGCGTGCGGCAATCCATCATCCGTGCACGGCGAGGGGCGCGCGGCGCGCCGGCTGATGGAGGATGCGCGCGGTCACGTCGCCGCGCTCGTCAATGCGGATCCGCGCAATGTCATCTTTACCTCCGGCGGGACCGAGGCGAACGCACTGGCGCTGACGCCAGCAATCGAGCAGGGCGCCGAGAAGGCGCCACGCGACCTATTGCTTATTTCGGCGATCGAGCATCCCTCGGTGCTGACGGGAGGCCGCTTTGCGCCCGCGCTTGTCGGCAAGGCGCCGGTCGACGCCAATGGCGTGATCGATCTTGCGGCGCTGGAACAATGCCTGGCCGCGCAGGCGCCCGGCCGCGCGCTGGTCTCGCTGATGGCCGCCAACAACGAGACCGGCGTGATCCAGCCGGTCGCTGCGGCTGCCGAAATCGTGCATCGCCACGGCGGTCTGCTGCATGTCGATGCCGTGCAGGCCGCGGGGCGAATTCCGGTCGACATCGCGGCGCTCGGCGCTGATCTCATGACGCTCAGTGCGCACAAGCTCGGCGGCCTCAAGGGCGCCGGCGCTTTGGTTCGGCGCGACGAGAGCATTCATGTCGAGCCTTTGATCCGCGGCGGCGGACAGGAGCGCGGCGCGCGCGCCGGCACCGAGAATGTCGCGGCGGTTGCGGCGTTCGGCGCGGCGGCGCAGGCCGCAAAGGCGGATCTGACCGCTGACGCCCGGCACATGATGACCTTGCGCGACCGGCTGGAAGCGCGTCTTAGCGCCATCAGCCCGCAGGCGGTCATTTTCGGCGCCAAGGCCGAGCGCCTGCCGAATACGACGCTGGCCGCCGTTCCGGGCGGCAAGGCCGAAACACTGGTGATCGCCTTCGATCTCGACGGCGTCGCGGTGTCCTCGGGCGCCGCCTGCTCGTCGGGCAAAGTGGCGCCCTCGCACGTTCTTGCCGCCATGGGGATTGCGCCGGAACTCGCCCGCGGGGCGATCCGGATCAGCCTCGGGGCGGCGACGACCGAAACAGATGTCGACCGTTTACTGCAAGTTTGGCAAAAGCTGGCGCAATCCCTATCTATGGGGGACAAACGCGGCCAAGAATCCTCAAGATTTGCCGCCTGAAACCAAAGGGTGATCTCCGAGCCGGGATGACACCATAACCGACAATACAAACCCCGCGGTCCTTGAAACCGCAGTGGAGGAGTAACATGCCGGCCGTACAAGAGACCGTCGAACAGGTCCGCCTCATCGACGTCGACCAGTACAAATATGGATTCGAGACGTTGATCGAATCCGACCGGGCCCCGATCGGCCTGAGCGAAGAGACCGTCCGCTTCATTTCGGCGAAGAAGGACGAGCCCGCCTGGATGCTCGAATGGCGGCTGGAAGCCTATCGGCGCTGGCTGACCATGCGCGAGCCGACCTGGGCGCGCGTCGATTATCCGAAGATCGACTATCAGTCCTATTATTACTATTCGGCGCCGAAGAAGAACGCGCTCAAATCGATCGACGAGATCGATCCGGAAATCCTCGCGACCTACGAGAAGCTCGGCATCCCGCTGCGCGAGCGCGACGCATTGCTCGGCATCACGCGCGAGGACGGCACCTCGTCACGCGTTGCCGTGGATGCAGTGTTCGACAGCGTGTCGGTCGCCACCACCTTCAAGGAGGAGCTGAAGAAGGCCGGCGTGATCTTCATGCCGATCTCCGAGGCGCTGCGCGAGCACCCCGAACTGGTGCGCAAGTATCTCGGCTCGGTCGTGCCGGTGTCCGACAACTTTTACGCCACGCTCAACTCGGCGGTGTTCTCCGACGGCTCGTTCGTCTACGTGCCGCCCGGCGTGCGCTGCCCGATGGAGCTGTCGACTTATTTCCGCATCAACGAGAAGAACACCGGCCAGTTCGAGCGCACGCTGATCATCGCCGACAAGGGCGCCTATGTGAGCTATCTCGAAGGCTGCACGGCGCCGATGCGCGACGAGAACCAGCTTCACGCCGCCGTCGTCGAGCTGGTCGCGCTGGAAGGCGCCGAGATCAAATACTCGACGGTGCAGAACTGGTATCCGGGCGATGCCAACGGCAAGGGCGGCATCTACAACTTCGTCACCAAGCGCGGCGACTGCCGCGGCGACAATTCGAAGATTTCCTGGACCCAGGTCGAGACCGGCTCGGCGATCACCTGGAAATACCCGAGCTGCATTCTGCGCGGCGATAACTCGCGCGGCGAGTTCTACTCGATCGCGATCTCCAACGGCATGCAGCAGGTCGACAGCGGCACCAAGATGATCCATCTCGGCAAGAACACGACCTCGAGGATCATCTCCAAGGGCATCGCGGCGGGCAAATCGCAGAACACCTATCGCGGGCTGGTCTCGGCGCACCGCAAGGCCAAGGGCGCGCGCAACTTCACCAATTGTGATTCCTTGTTGATCGGCGACAAATGCGGCGCGCACACCGTGCCCTATATCGAGGCGAAGAATTCCTCTGCGGTGTTCGAGCACGAGGCGACGACCTCGAAGATCTCCGAGGACATGCTGTTCTATTGCCGCCAGCGCGGGCTGTCGGCGGAAGAATCCACCGCGCTGGTGGTCAACGGCTTCGTCAAGGACGTGCTGCAGCAGCTTCCGATGGAGTTCGCCGTCGAGGCGCAGAAGCTGATCTCGGTGAGCCTCGAGGGGAGCGTCGGTTAACACACAAGCCCTCATCCTGAGGAGGCCCGCAGGGCCGTCTTGAAGGACGAGGGTGGATCAGCGAGCTGTCATCCTTCGAGACGCCGCCTTCGGCGGCTCCTCAGGGTGAGGAAGTAACGAATAGGACTGGATGAGTTTATGTCTCTGCTGGAAATCAAAAACCTGCACGTCGAAATCGACGGCAAGAAAATCCTCAACGGCCTCGACCTTGTGGTGAACAAGGGCGAGGTGCACGCCATCATGGGCCCGAACGGGTCGGGCAAGTCGACGCTCGCCTATGTGCTGGCCGGCAAGGCTGACTACGAGGTCACGCAAGGCGACGTGCTGTTCAACGGCGAGAGCGTGCTGGAGATGGAGCCGGACGAGCGCGCCGCCAAGGGCGTGTTCCTGGCGTTCCAGTATCCGATCGAGATCCCCGGCGTCGCCACCATGCAGTTCCTGCGCACCGCGCTGAACGCGCAGCGCAAGAAACGTGGCGAGGCCGAATTGACCACGCCCGATTTCATGAAGCGCGTGCGCGAGCAGGCCGCCAAGCTCTCGATCAATCCCGAGATGCTGCGCCGCGCCGTCAATGTCGGGTTCTCGGGCGGCGAGAAGAAGCGCAACGAAATTTTGCAGATGGCGCTGCTGGAGCCGAGCCTTGCGGTGCTCGATGAGACCGACTCCGGCCTCGACATCGATGCGCTGAAGATCGTTGCCGATGGCGTCAACCGGCTGCGTTCGCCGGATCGTTCCGCGATCGTCATCACGCATTACCAGCGCCTGCTCGACTACATCGTGCCGGACATCGTGCACGTGCTCTCGAAAGGCCGCGTCGTGAAGACCGGCGGCAAGGAGTTGGCGCTCGAGCTCGAGGCCACCGGCTACGCGCAGTATCAGGAAGCGCCGGTCGCGGCCGAATAACCAAAGAAAAGACAATGGCTGAACTGACCTTGATGAAGAATGCTGCCGAGCAGCAGCTCGCGGACGAATGGCAGGCGGCGAAGGCCAAGCTGCCGGGCGCGGCGCCGCTGCGCGCGGCGGCGTTCGAGCGCTTTGCCGCGACCGGGCTGCCGCATCGCCGCGTCGAGGAATGGAAATACACGGATTTGCGCGCGCTGATGCGCGATGCCAAGCCGCTCGCGGTCCCGCCGGATGCTGCCGCGAAGGCGCGGGCCAAGGATGCCGGCGCGCTCCTCGCTGACATGGACAGCCGCAAGCTGGTGTTCGTCGACGGCGCGTTTGTGCCGGAGCTTTCCGATCTGGCCGGCCTGAGTGCCGGCTTGACCATCCGGCCGATGGCCGAAGCGCTGGCGCAGGGCGATGCACTTGTCACCAAATACCTCGGCAAAGTCGTCAAGACCGACGACGTGGCGGTCGCGCTCAACACCGCCTTCATGGGTGACGGCGTGGTGATCCATGTCGCGGCCGGCGCGCTCATTGAGCACCCGATTCATCTGATCTTCGCGGCGACCGGCGACAGACCGGCGGCGCTGTTCACCCGCTCGCTGGTCGTGGTGGAAAAGGGCGCGCGCGCGATGCTGGTCGAAAGCCACGAGGGCGATGCGGCGCGTGACTACCAGTCCAATACCGCGCTGGAACTGGTCATCGCCGATGAGGCCCATGTCGATCACATCAAGATCACGCGCGAGGGCGAGAAAGCCCTGCACGTCTCCTCGCTGATGGCGGATGTCGGCGCGCATGCGCGCTTTAACAGTTTCGTGTTCACCACCGGCGGCGCGGTGGTGCGCAACCAGCTGTTCCTGCGTTTTGGCGGCGAGGG
>JBBWZU010000205.1:0-4759 GCA_039649225.1 Hyphomicrobiales bacterium
TTTTTCAAAGGAGCATTGATATGATGATGTCCACCATCAGCGACGCCGAATTCGAACGCATAGCCGACTTGGTTCGCCGGGATGATTCCGCGCTCGCCGGCATTGAGACGCATCCCGACGGCAAGTACCAGACCAGAACTGCCACCCTGAAGGCCCTGTATGATGAAGTCATCGAATGCCTGGCCGAGGGCTTGCGCGGTCGCGCAGCGGGCGACTTCCCCACGCTGCATTGCGCCGCGGGCCGCTGCCGCGTCGGATCGACCGCGCTGGCAAATCTGTTTGGCGTTGCCGGCGTGCCGTCCTATCAGCAGGCGGTCAAAGCCGTTCTTCGCCAGCGCCTCGATGGCAAGGCCGGACTTGCGTTGACGCCGCCATTGGCGGCCGAGCATCCGGACGTCTTCGCCAAGGAGACGGTGGGGCCGTATGTGCTGGCCGAATGTCTGATCAATCCGTTGCAAATGCTGATCGAAGCCGGATATCCGCCGGAACGGCTGAAACTCATCGTTCTCGACCGCGAGCCGTCGCGCTCGCTGGCATCATGGCTGGCGATATTCCTACAGCGCATGCCGGAGACTCTGGTGGTGCGAAACCACATTCTTGCCGCGCTCAATGTTCGCCGCGTCGAGAACTACGCGGTGCGGCTCGGTGTTCCGGTCACCCACTATGTGTATGAAGCCAGCAAGGAACCAATCGAATCCGCCAGAGCCTTGTTTGATCGGCTTGGCCTGTTCGGCCGGTTCACCGCGGCCGCGGTGACGGACTGGAAAGAGATGGGGCAAATCGGGTCGAAGAAAGCGAAGCTCGTGTTTCCGACCGAACCGAACATTTACGACATACCCGGCGCGCTGCGTTCCGCGACCGCCTACGAATACCGCAACGGCAGTGCGGTCCTGCCGAGCATGGAGAACCTCGAGATGCTGGCGCGCTTCGGCATCCCGGAGATCTATCGGGAGTCGGCGCAAGCCTGCGCGCATGACCTGCGCATGAGCGAGGAGACCGCCAAAAGGCTATTCGGGCTGGAAACCAACGATCGGCAATTGGTCGCTGCCGAGTGAATCAGCCGCGCGCGGCCTCGGCCAGCCAGCCGAACACGTTGAACACCAGCGGCTTGCGCTCGAGGTTATAGGTCTCCACCTCGCGCGCGGCGCGGTTGAGCCGGTCCCATACGTCGGCTATCCGCACCAGACGGCCGGGCTCGGCGCCCTTGACGATGATACGGGCGCTGAGCCAGTCGCGTACCGCGTCGACGAATGCCGTGTAGGCCCCGTCGTTGCCGCGCCCCAGCGCGTCGCCGAGCGCGTGCAGATCGCGTGGATTGACGTTCGGCAAGGCGCCGAGCATGGCGTTGACCTTCTCGCGGACCGCCAGCCCCGAACCGCTGATGAGATCGAGCGCGCGCGCGACGCTGCCGTCCGCCGCCAGCGAAGCCGCCTTGATGTCGGGTTCGGTGGCGTCGCGCCCGAGTGCGTCGGCGACCGCATGCGCCACGTCGGCGGGCGCGAGCGGACGCAAGGCCAGCTTGCGGCAACGCGAGCGGATGGTCGGCAGCAGGCGTCCCGGCGCATGGCTCACGATCAGCAGCAGGGATTTCGCCGGCGGTTCCTCCAGGATCTTCAGCAGCGCGTTGGCGCCGGCATCGTTCAATTCGTCCGCCGAATCCACGATGCAGATGCGCCAGCCGCCCTCGCCCGCGGTCGAACCGAAGAAGCCGACCGAGCGCCGCACGTCGTCAACCTGGATCTGGGTGCGTAGCTTGCCGGTTTCGGGGTTGATGCTGCGTTCCAGTGCCAGCAGGTCGCTGTGTCCGCGCGCGACCACCCGGTGCACGGCGGCATTGTCGGGCGGCAACGCCAATGTTGGCGCGGCGCGCACGGCTGGCGCGGACGGATCGGGGTGGGCGAACACGAACCGCGCCATGCGGTACGCCAATGTTGCCTTGCCGATCCCGCGCGGGCCGCCGATCAGCCAGGCATGCGGCATGCGCGCGCCGCGATAGGCTTCAAGGAAGGCGAGCTCAGTTTCCGTATGACCATAGAGCGTAAGCGTCTCACGCGGATGCGGAATGCCGTCATCTTTCTCGTCAGCCGCCATCAGGATGCGTCCCGGATCCGTTTCGGCCGCCAGGTCGGATCCAGCCGTTCTTTCACGATGGCCCAGACGCCGCTTGCGACCGCGGTCGCGTCGCCTCTTGCATCGACCACCGCGACGCGGCCAGGCTCGCGCGCCGCAAGATCGAGATAGGCCTCGCGCAGCTTCTTGTGGAAGTCGAACTCCTCGGCTTCGAAACGGTCGACCGATGCATTGCCGCGCCGCTTGCTGGCGCGCGCGAGGCCGATCGTGGGGTCGAGATCGAGGATGATGGTGAGGTCGGGCATCTGTTCGCCGACGACGAGCTTCTCCAGCCGTCCGATCACCTGCGCCTCGACATTGCCGAGCACGCCTTGATAGACGCGGGTCGAATCCGCGAAGCGGTCGCTGATCACCCATTGGCCGCGCTCGAGCGCGGGCCGGATGGTTTCGCGCAAATGATCCGCGCGCGCCGCCGCAAACAGGATCGCTTCGGCGTGCGGTCCGAGCGGCTTTGCGGCGCCCGACAGCAGCACGTGACGGATTGCCTCGGCGCCGGCGGAGCCGCCCGGCTCGCGGCTCACTTTGACGCCGATGCCGAGTTTTTGGAGACGCATCGCCAGCCCGGCAACCTGGGTCGATTTGCCCGAGCCCTCGCCGCCTTCAAAGGTGATGAACTTGCCGCGCAGAAAACCGGCTTCCACTTTTCCTGGCATCGCTCCTAGAACCTATCCACCCCGGCGCGGAATACGTTGATGACGAGCTCACCCACCGCGTCGAAGGCGCGCTGGTGCAGCTTGCCGCCCTCGACCTCCTCGCCTGCCTGCAGCGGCACTTCAAGCACGACATTCTCGCCGCGCGAGACCTTCAGCGTCCCGACCGGCTGGCCCTTCTCGACCGGCGCGCGCACCGGACCGGAATAAAACACCTTGGCGCTGAGCTTGTCGCTGGTCGTGCGCGGCATCAGCAGCTTGACGGGCCCCGCGGCGACGAGCGGCAGCCGGCCCCTGGCGCCGCCATACAGCTTGGCTTCCCCGATCGTCTCACCGTCGGCAAACAGCGCGCGCGTCTCGAAGGCGCGAAAACCCCATTCGAGCAGCTTGCGCGACTCGTCGGCGCGATCCTTCATGGTCTTGAAACCGTTCACCACCAAAATCAGGCGCAGATTGTTGTTCACCGCCGACCCGACCAGCCCGTAGCCCGCCTCCTTGATGTAGCCGGTCTTCATGCCGTCCGCGCCGATGCCCATCGCGAGCAGCGGATTGCGGTTTTGCTGACGCACTTTGTTCCAGGTGAACTCGCGCTCGCCATAAATCTTGTAGCTGTCCGGATAGGTCTTGATGATGTGCTGCGCGAGCTTGGCGAGCTCGCGCACCGTCATGTTGTGGTCCGGCTCATGTAGTCCGGTCGCATTGGCGAAATGCGATTGGGTCAGGCCGAGTTCCTTGGCGCGCGTGTTCATCATGTCGGCAAAGGCCAACTCGCTGCCCGCGATGCCTTCGGCCAGCGTGATGCAGGCGTCATTGCCGGACTGGATCATCACGCCGTGCAGCAGGTCGCTCACGCTCACGCGGCTGTGCAGTGCGGCGAACATGGCGGAGCCGCCCGACGGTGCCCCGCCCTTGCGCCAGGCGTTCTCCGAGATGGTCATCTCGTCTTCGAACTTGAGCTTTCCCTGCGCGATCGTGTGCAGCACGACCTCGACCGTCATCAGCTTGGACATGCTGGCGGGCGGATTGAGCTTGTCGGCGCTCTTTTCGAACAGGACTGTTCCAGAGTCCGCGTCGATCAGAATCGCATAGGGCGCGGAGGTCTGGAACTCTTCCTTTTTCGCCGCCGGCACCTGCGCGCTGCCGGGGATCGCAAAGGCAAGCCACAGAATAGCGGCCAGCGCCAGGCTGGCTGCACGTCGCGCGCGCAATGGCGTCAGGGCTAGAACCGGCATGGCTGCTCCGCGGGAAGCCGTATGTCTCCTAAAACCAAGATGTATCGGTTGAGGGACGAAATTGCCAACCCCGACCTGTGAGCCAATCAGTCAAAATCGCGAATTCTGCGGCGAACTGATCGAACGTCGTCGCGCCTCGGAGAGGCACGTCAACCTAATACAGACCGCGTCCGGTCGAGATGGCCCCGCCGTCCGAATAGGCTGGGGCGTAGGCGGCAATCGGCGAGGCGGACCGCGAATAAGCCGTTTGCGGCGTATCCGGTGCGGTCTCGACCATTCTAGAACGAGCCGGCTGACGCGCGAGCGCCGCGGCCGCAAGATTGCGCGCGTCGCGTGCGGGCGGCTCGTAAAGCATCGGCGGCTCGCGATTCGCCGCGATGCTCTGGCGGATGTCCGGGTAAGCTGACGCCATGCGTCCACCGCCCTCGCCGAGGTCATACGGCCGTTCTTGCGGTAATGGAGCACCGTTGATCACAGGCGGCCGGCCAAAGTTCGGCAAGAAGCGATTCGACGCCACCATGACGCCGGACGGAGCCGGCGCCGGCGAACCCTCGCGCAGCGTCGCCAACAGCTGGCGATCGTCGGTTCCTTCGATCGGCGCCGCGCCGACATATTCGACGCGAACGCGTGCCGTGCCCATGCGCTTGAAGCCGAGCAGCTCGGCCGCCTTCGCCGACACGTCGATCTCGCGGTTGGCGTGATATGGCCCGCGATCGTTGACGCGCACGATCAGCGACTTGCCGCTCG
>JBBWZU010000080.1:0-12385 GCA_039649225.1 Hyphomicrobiales bacterium
GGATTGACGAGGTCCTCGGCGATGTAGTGGCCGACCAGCTCTTCATCCGCCATGCGCAAGAACTTCAGCCCCTTCTCGGCGAGCTGGCGGGCCTGGCGCACGGCGAGCTTCTTGCCGGCCTCGACCACGACCTTGCCGCTGTCGGCATCGATGAGGTCGTTGACCGCCTTGTAGCCGCGCATGCGGGTGGCGTCGAACGGCAGGCGCCAGCCTTCCTTGATGCGCTTGTAGACGACCTGCTTGTAGAAGGTGCGCAGCACCTCCTCGCCGTCCATGCCGAGGGCGAGCATCAGCGACGTCACCGGAATCTTGCGGCGGCGGTCGATACGCGCGTGCACGATGTCCTTGGCGTCGAACTCGATGTCGAGCCAGGAGCCGCGATACGGGATGATGCGGGCGGCGAACAGCAGCTTGCCCGAGGAATGCGTCTTGCCCTTGTCGTGATCGAAGAACACGCCGGGCGAACGGTGCATCTGCGAGACGATGACGCGCTCGGTGCCGTTCACGATGAAGGTGCCGTTCATCGTCATGAGCGGAATATCGCCCATGTAGACGTCCTGCTCCTTGATGTCCTTGACGGACTTCGCGCCGGTCTCCTCGTCGATATCGAACACGATGAGGCGCAGCGTCACCTTGAGCGGCGCCGCATAGGTCATGCCGCGCTGGCGGCACTCGTCGACGTCATACTTCGGCGGCTCGAATTCGTATTTGACGAATTCCAGCATCGACGTGTTGGAGAAGTCCGAGATCGGAAACACGGACTTGAACACGGTCTGCAGCCCCTCGTCGGGCCGTCCGCCCGGGGGCTCGTAGATCTGCAGGAACTGGTCATAGGACGCCTTCTGAACCTCGATGAGGTTCGGCATCTCCGCGACTTCCTGAATTTTGCCGAAAAACTTACGAACGCGCTTGCGACCAATAAAAGTCTGCGCCGTTGCCATGTGGTACCTTCTCCAGAACCGTTTGGGCCAACGGCTCTCCGGATGGCCGCCATCCAATCGCGACCGTCCGGACAGGCGTTAGGCCCGTATGTCAATGCGTTTCGGGCCGCCCGACCCGATTCGCGTAAACTCTTTGCCGCCCGCTAGGCGCCTATTGTGGTGAAAGCGGGATATAAGCCCCCGTTTCCCCCACACAATCCCGTGTCCGCGACTTTCTCAACGTGCCGAAGTCGCTCGGCCTGGGTCGCGGCCCAGTACCACCGCCTGGATGGAACTGGGCCGTTATTTTGTCTCGCGGGATCCCGGATCGCGCGCGGCAAGCGCCTCGCCTGTCCGGGATCGCGTCGAAGTAACCTTTGGTTACTTCAACTCGACCTTCGCGCCAGCCTTTTCGAGCTGGGCCTTGACCTTGTCCGCCTCTTCCTTGTTCACGCCTTCCTTGACGGCCTTCGGCGCGCCTTCGACCAGGTCCTTGGCTTCCTTCAGCCCGAGGCCGGTCAGCGCGCGGACTTCCTTGATGACCTCGATCTTCTTGTCGCCGGCAGCCATAAGCATGACGGTGAACTCGGTCTGCGCTTCGACCGGGGCGGCGGCGGCAGCGGCAGGACCCGCAACCGCAACCGCGGCGGCAGCGGACACGCCCCACTTTTCTTCCAGCATCTTCGCGAGGTCGGCAGCTTCCAGCACCGTGAGGCTGGACAGTTGGTCGACGATCTTGCTCAAGTCAGCCATTTCTCAAGTTCCTTTTATTCGGTTCGAACCAATGGTTTACGCGGGAAGCCTCACGCGGCTTCGTCCTTCGAGGCATAAGCCTGGACCACGCGGGCAAGCTTGCCCGCCGGAGCGATGACGACTTGCGCGATCTTGGTGGCCGGCGCCTGAATGAGGCCGATCAGCTTGGCGCGCAGTTCGTCGAGCGAGGGCAGCGAGGCGAGTGCCTTGACGCCGTCGGGGTTCAGGGCGGTGGTTCCCATCGCGCCGCCGAGGATCACGAACTTGTCGTGCGCCTTGGCGAAATCGATGGCGACCTTGGGCGCCGCGATCGGATCGCTTGATGTTGCGATCAAAGTCGGGCCCTTGAGCAAGGGTCCGATCGACGCGACGTCCGTGCCTTCGAGAGCGATCTTGGCGAGGCGGTTTTTCGCGACCTTCACCGAGGCGCCAGCCAGCTTCATCTGCTTGCGCAGCGTCTGCATCTGGACGACGGTGAGGCCGGAATATTGAGCCACGACGACAACGCTGGTGGCCTTGAAGACCCCATTCAGCGTCGCGATGGCTGCTTTCTTTTCCGCTCGATCCACTTCGGGACTCTCTTCGGTTGGCAGCCCTGGACGGGGCTGCCGGGTTGCACCAGCCGTCCTGATGGCCTCGGTGCAGGCACCCTTCGGGTACAAGTACCGCTTCCGGCAGGACGACGACGAAGCCTGTCCGCCGGACGCTTGCGCTTTTGGGGAAAGCCAAAAGCCCTTGCGCCAGGTGCATAAGGTTCGAACCGATCGCGCCGGCCTTGCGGCCGGAAAGATCCGTCTTCACCCGTCTATGCAGGCCGATTGGATTAAACCGGCGGCCGGTGCCTGCAGTCTCGGACAGGACGCTGCACTGAAAATCGGTAATCGCTCCTCCCGCCCATCCTGCCTCCGATTTGGAGTCTGAAAGGAAAGAGTTCCTGATCACCCTGTTTTCGGTGAAACGCACAAAGGCGTGCCGCCAAACTGGGCCGGCACGCCCGACGGCCGTTACTAGTACCAATTTGGCAGGCTGCCAAGCCCCCAATTACGGCAAATTACCAACCCGCATCGCAAGGCCTCCCGGATTGGCTTTGTTTCGCCAAACCGAACTCTCGATTGTATTTTACAATATCTCTCGTAATTTTACCAAAAACCGCATGCATCCAGGTCGAATTCGGATCACGCGGCGGAAGGGCGGGCCACTGTCACAGCCTGCACACTCGCCGGCAGCATGATCCGGACCGCCAGTCCGCGCGGCTCCCGGTCATGCAGTGTCAGGTTTCCGCCATGTGCCGAGATGATCGCGCTGGCGATCGATAGACCCAGCCCAAACCCGGTTTTGCCGTCCATATGGCGCGAAGGCTCGCCCCGGACGAAGGGCTGCAGCATGGCGGCCTTGGCGTGATCCGGAATGCCCGGCCCGTCATCCTCGACCATGATGACGACACCACCGGGCGTCGGCGCGAGGCTGACGATCGCGCTGCCGGCATAGAGCACGGCATTGTCGATGACGTTGGCCAGTGCCCGCCGCAGCTCATCCGGCTGCGCCTTGACGGCTGCGTGCTCGCTCGCGGCGAGCCGCACGTCGCTGCCGGCATCCGCGAACTCGTCGCAGACTGTTTGCAGCGCCGCGTGGAGATCGACGCTGACCACGTGGTTCGACGAGCGCCCCTCGCGCAGGAAGATCAGGATCGACTCGACCATCTGGTTCATCTGGCCGAGATCGCGCAGCATCTGTTGGCGCAGCTGCGGGTCGCCGACGAACTCGCTGGCGAGCCGCAGCCGCGTGATCGGCGTGCGCAGGTCGTGACCGACGGCGGCCAGCATGCGGGTGCGGTCCTCGACCAGCCCCTTGATGCGCTCGCGCATGGCGTTGAGCGCGCGGGTGGCGCCGCGGACCTCCTCCGGGCCTCGTTCCGGCAAGGGGCTGATCTCGGCCTCCGGACTGAAACTTTCCGCGGCTCTGGCAAAAGCGCGCAGCGGCGCGGTAATCGCGCGCGCCGCCCAGGCGCCGAGCATGATCGTGATGATGGCGATCGAGAGCGCCGTGATGACGATCGGATCGAACAGCCGCCAGCCGCGCGGCGGTTCGGGTATGCGCGCCGTGACGACGTCGCCGTCGCGCAGCCGCACCGCGATGCGGCGATTGCCCTCCCCGCCCGCCGGATCGCGCCGGACCATGAGACCGGGCGGCAGATTGCGCCCGAACCGGCCAAGATCCGGCTGTGCGGCACGCGCCGTCCAGTCGTCCGCCTTCTGGCGGTCAAGCTTCAGCGCAAGGTCGGGATAGTCATTGGCGATCGCCGCGAACACCCGCTCGCGGTCGGCGGCGGCCGTCACGTCGAGCAGCGTCGCCACCATCTCGATCTGTCCCGGATGCATCGGCGGCCGGTCCTCGCGCGCGCGCAAGAGAAACATCGCCGTCAAAATCACGTGGACCGAGGCGATCGACGCAATGATGAGGATCGCGATCTGCCCGCTGATGCGCCTTGGCAGCAACCTCATGACCGCGCGACGACCGGCGTGAACAGATAGCCACCGGATCGCACGGTCTTGATCATTTCGGGACGATGCGGGTCGCGCTCGATCTTGCGGCGGATCCGGCTGACCAGAACGTCGACGCTGCGCTCGAAGGCGCCGGCGCTGCGCCCCTGCGTGATGTCGACCAGCTGGTCGCGCGACAAGGTTCTGCCGGCGCGTTCGCACAGCGCCTGCAACAGATCGAACTCGGCGCTCGTCAAGGTGACGAGGCTCCCTTGCGGATTGGTCAGGCTGCGCGCCACGCAATTGAGCTGCCAGTCGTCGAATGTCATCAGCCGCGCGCCCGCCTCGGGAGCCGAAACCGCCGCGAGTGATGTCCGGCGCAGCACTGCACGGATGCGCGCCAGCAGCTCGCGCGGATTGAACGGCTTGGCGAGGTAATCGTCGGCCCCCATTTCCAGACCGATGATCCGGTCCACCTCGTCGCCTTTCGCGGTCAGCATGACCACCGGCAGATGCGACGTCGCGCGCAGCCGGCGGCACAGGCTGAGCCCATCCTCGCCCGGCAGCATCACGTCGAGAACGACGAGATCGATGCGGCTCGAGGCGAGCCGTTGATCCATCTCGCGGCCGTCGGCGGCGAACGACACGCGGCAATCGTTCTCGCGCAGATAGCGGCCGACCAGGCGGCTGATATCGCGGTCGTCTTCGACGACAAGGATATGCGGCGATTCAGACATCGCTCGACTTTCAGCACACTGCCGGCGCGCCACACAGGGCGAATCTTGTTTCCAAATGTTTCTGCGCGCGCGTACGCAACGAAGCGAAACAAAGCCGGAGGGGTACGGCAAGTTTTCGTTAAGCACGCCGGGCGCTTCATCGGCCCGCACGACATTACCACCCACGAGGCCGTTCATGACCGCTATCTCGACCGTCAGTTCCAACCAGTATGCGTTCACCTCGCCGCGCGACGTGTTGCAGAACGAACTCACCAAGGAGGTATCGGCCGGCAGCATCAGCACGGGCGATCAGGATGCGTTGAGCAGCGCGCTCGATAGCATCGATTCCTCGCTCCAGAGCCAGCGCGATGCCGATCGCGCCGCCGGCACCCGCCCCTCGCCGGGCGATCTCAAATCCAAGGTCGACGACCTGATCGCCGCGCAGGTCAGCGACGGCAAGCTCACCAGCGACCAGGCGAGCGAGCTGAAAAACGTGTTCCAGAACGCCTTCGCGAAGGGTCCCGGCGGTGGCGCGGGGGGTCCGGGTGGTCCGGGCGGGCCCGGAGGCCCAGGCGGTCCGGGGGGACCGGGAGGTCCGGGTGGCCCAGGCGGGCCTGGCGGAAGCGATGCGGCCAACGCCGACGGCAGCAGCGATAGCGCCTCGTCCGATACCGACCTGCAGAAGCTGCTCGCCGACTTCCTCACCTATTTGCAGAACAGCACCAGCCAGACCGCAAGCTACACCGGCACCGGGCAGACACAGAGCGCCAGCGCATCGCTGCTGTTCGACTATCAAAGCTGAGAGTGCGGTTTCGTCGCCCCCCTGCACTCAAAGGAACGGCCGGTGCTTACGCACCGGCCGTTTTCAATTTGTAGCCGATAGAAAATCGGGGTCAGGTTGCCGCCAGCGTCGCGGTATCGACCTTCACGCCCGGACCCATCGTCGAGGAGACCGACACGCGGTTGAGGTAGTGGCCCTTGGCGCCCGGGGGCTTGGCCTTCTGCACGGCGTCCGCGAACGCCTTGATGTTCTCGACCAGCTTCTCGGCCGGGAACGAGGCCTTGCCGACGCCGGCCTGGATGATGCCGGCCTTCTCGACGCGGAACTCAACCGAGCCACCCTTGGCGCCCTGAACCGCACCCTTGATGTCCATCGTCACGGTGCCGACCTTGGGGTTCGGCATCATGCCGCGCGGACCCAGCACCTTGCCGAGACGGCCGACCAGCGGCATCAGGTCCGGAGTCGCGATGCAGCGGTCGAAGTTGATTTCGCCCTTCTGCACGATCTCGACCAGGTCCTCGGCGCCGACCACGTCGGCACCGGCAGCCCTTGCTTCATCCGCCTTGGCGCCGCGCGCGAACACCCCGACGCGCAGCGTGCGGCCGGTGCCGTTCGGCAGCGTGACGACGCCGCGCACCATCTGATCGGCGTGACGCGGATCAACGCCGAGGTTCATCGCGATCTCGATCGTCTCGTCGAACTTCGACTTGGCGCGCTCCTTGATGAGCTTGACCGCCTCTTCGAGCGGGTAGGCCTTGTTGACGTCGATGCCCTCGCGGGACTTGGTAACGCGTTTTCCTACGCTCATGATCAAGCCCCCACCTGGATACCCATCGACCGCGCCGATCCCTCGACCATGCGCATCGCCGACTCGACGGTGTCACAGTTCAGATCGACCATCTTCTTCTCGGCGATCTCCCTGACCTGCGCTTTGGTCACCTGGGCGACATTGTCGCGTCCCGGCGTCTTCGAGCCGCTCTCGATCTTCGCCGCCTTCTTGAGGAAGTAAGACATCGGCGGCGTCTTCATCTCGAAGGTAAAGGACTTGTCCTGGTAGATCGTGATCACCACCGGGGTCGGCTGGCCCTTCTCCAGCTGCGAGGTCTTCGCGTTGAAGTCCTTGCAGAACTGCATGATGTTCAGACCGCGCTGACCGAGCGCGGGACCGATCGGCGGCGACGGATTAGCCGCGCCGGCCGGGACCTGTAGCTTGAGGAATCCAGTTATCTTCTTCGCCATGTCTCTTTCCTTTCAGTGGTGCGGATCTTGACGGTTGGCGGCCGCCTCACCTTCCACGTTTCATGTCGCGGACCTTCTTGGTCCGTAACCATCACGGCGCCTGCCAGACCACCAAACTCGTTCCACGGACATGCCGCAGGCCGAGATGACGACTGGCCCCGATCTCCTCGAGTGCGCGGGTGACGCCGTCCCATACACCGTAATCGTGCCAGATGACCATCCCTTTGTTGGCCACCAGCCTTAGCGCGGTGTCGGTGTCGGCAACGACATAGTCATAGGCATGCGATCCGTCCACAAAGACGAGACCCGCGCGGCCAAAATGCGCCGACCAGTCGAAGGTGGCCGAGTCGCCGAACAGCTGGGTGATGCGCCCTGCCGGCCCGGCCCATTCGGCCGGCGCCTCGAGAAAATGCCGTCCGGATCGGGGCTTCTGCACGAAGGCGGATTCGCCCGCGGCGAGCGCGAATTTCGGCGCTACGTCCGGTGGCAAATCAAGAGTAAAAACATTGAGATGGGGCCGGGAGTTTATTGCCAGGTTCAGCGTCGTGCGCCCGTCGAAAGTGCCGATCTCGATGATCTCTTCGCCCACCCGGGTCGCGGCCGCGGCGCTGGCCAGGACGGCCAGCTCGGCCAGGTTCACATCGCCGGAACTCTTGCGCGCCTGCAGCAGGCGGACCGGGCCCGGATCGATGACCTCACGCCAGTCGGCAACCGGCAGCGAGGTCTTCTGCCCGCGGGTGACGCCGCGCACGCGGCGGCTGAGCACGCGCAAGTCGCGGCCGAACGCCGAAACCGGAAGATAGACCGAGCGGGCGTAGATGCCGGTCAGGCGGCTCGTCACTGCGGCGCGCAACATTGTCCGCGGTGAGCCTAAAACTTCTCGAAACCTAAAGCTTTTCAACTTGGCCGAATTCGAGTTCCACCGGGGTCGCGCGGCCGAAGATCGAGACCGCGACCTTGAGGCGCGAGCGCGCGTCGTCGACTTCCTCGACCGTGCCGTTGAACGAGGCGAACGGGCCGTCCGAGACGCGCACCTGCTCGCCGACCTCGAACGAGATCGAGGGCTTGGGCCGTTCGATGCCCTCCTGCACCTGATTGATGATGCGCTGGGCCTCGGCCTCCGAAATCGGCATCGGCTTGTTATCGGCGCCGAGGAATCCGGTGACTTTCGGGGTATTCTTGATGAGGTGATAGGCCTCGTCGGTCAGGCTCATCTTCACCAGCACGTAGCCGGGGAAGAACTTGCGCTCGGCATCGACCTTGCGGCCGCGGCGCACCTCGGTGACCTTTTCCTTCGGCACCATGATCTCGTCGAACAACTCGGTCAGGCCGCGCTGCTTGGCCTGCTCGCGGATCGATTCCGCGACCTTGTTCTCGAAATTCGAATAGGCATGGACGATGTACCAGCGCTTCGCCTTGCCCTGTACCGCTGCTTCCGCCACTTGCCGCTCCATCAGAGCCATTGCGGCTCTTGTCTAGTCAGAATGAGCCGGCAAAGCGGAGCACGAGCGTGACCGCCATCCGGATGACCTGATCCGCCAACAGAAAGAAAATCGACGCCGCCGCCGCGAACACGAACACCATTGCGGTGGTGATCGCGGTTTCCCGCCGCGAGGGCCAAGTGACCTTGTTGGTCTCCTGCCGCACCTCGCCCATGAACTTGATCGGATTGAACTTCGCCATGTCCAGTTCTTTACCGCCGGTCTCGACTACAACGTTGCCAGCACATAGGCACTCGCCGCCCCACCGTGAAGGATGAGGCCGGCAAAGCGGATCCTTTTTGGGAACGCTCGCTGCGGAAGTCCGTGACCGGGCCGCTAGGCGATCCGCGTTTCCTAAAGCTCCGGCAACCAGACGTCAACCGAAGGATTTAGATCACAGCGCTAAGCGTTGGCAGGAGCGGAGCGGCTCGCATGCGCACCGCGGGATCTGGGAAACAAAAAGTTATGTAACGAAATCAGATATTTACAACGAATACCCGAACCCCGGCGCGCCATCCCCGAACGAGAAATCAAGGACCGTAAGGGCGCGAACAGCAGGGCTCAGCCGGACGATCTTTCGCGTGTTGACACGCGTTCCCTCACATTCTCTAGTTGTTGAATTATCGAGCGACCGGTGACTGGAGGACACGTGGCCAAGCAGACGCAGACCAAGAAATCCGGCCCCACCGCGGATGCGGGCAACAAGCGGACGAATGGCAGCGTAAACGCCAGCGCGAAAATGCCAGCGGCCGATCCTGTCGATAATGCCGGCGATCCGCGTCAGGATCCCGAGCTCGCCAACAAAGTGGCCGCCATGCGCGCGCATGTCCGCGACGCCTTCGGCAAAGTCGTCATGGCGATGATGATGCTGCCGCGCTACCGCCACCAAACGCTCGGCGACCTGCAGCATCTCGTCCTCGAGCCCCTGATCCGCGACCGCATCGCAATCGCCTATCCGGGCGACACCGAGCGCAGCGCGCTCAGCGACGTCGTCGGGTTTGCCATCTGGGCCAGCGTTTCCGAGGAGGTCGACGCCGAGATCCGTCAACAGATCAAGGCCGGCGTGTTCCCGATACGGCTGAAACCGGAGGCTTGGAATTCCGGCTCGATCAACTGGCTGCTCGACGTCATCGCGCCGAACCGCAAAATGACGGCGTCGGTCATCGCCAACCTCAAGCAGGTGGTGAAGGAAGGCAACCTGCGGCTGCATCCGCTGGTGACGCGGCTGGTCGATCCGGAAACGCTGGAGAAGATGGGGGCCGAAAAGATGAGCGCCGAAAAGCCGAGCGCGCCGGCCTGAGCGCTTTCACACGCGGCCTCGTCATGGCGGGCGCTACCGCTCGCGCAAGCTCTCCTGCTTGTAGCGCATCAGCGGCGAGAGCAGATATTCGATGATGCGGCGGCGACCGGTCGTGATTTCCACCGTCACCGCCATGCCGGGCGCCAGATCCACCATCTTGTCGTCGATCTGCATGCGCGTTTGCCCGAGCGAGACGCGGGCGGCGTAAACGAATTCCTGTCCCTGCGGCTCGCTGGACTCGCTCAGCGAGGCACCTGACTTTGCCGGATTGCCCTTGTCGCCCGGTCTCTCGCGCACGATCGCGTCCTGCGAGACAGTCGTCACCTCGCCGTGCAGAAACCCGTAGCGGGTGAAATTGAACGTGTCGACCTTCACCTCGGCGCTCTGACCTGGCGCCACGAAGCCGATGTCCTTGTTCTGGATCATCGCCTCAGCCTCGATGCGGCTGTCCGCCGGCACGATCATCATCAGCTGCTGCGCCGGCGTGGCGACGCCGCCGACCGTGTGGATCGCAAGCTGCTGCACTGTTCCCTCGACCGGCGCACGCAACACCTGGTCTTCCATCTTCTTCTCGGCCTTGATCAGATCCTCGGCGAGACCGGCCGCCTTCTGCTCGGCTTCGGCGAGATCCGTGACGATGCCTTGCGCGTACTCGGCCTGCGCCTGCTCGCGCTGGCGCTCCAGCGCAGTTCTGGCCGCGACGAGCTCGACGGCACGGCGGCGCTGCACGTTGAGCTCGGCGCGCTGCTCGATCAGCTTCAGCTGCGCTTCGAGATGGGCGATGCGGTTGCCGTATTCCATCTTCATCGCCTGGCGGCGCACGTCGGCGGTCTCCTCGATCAGCGGCAGGCCGGCTTCCAGCTTCTCGATCGTCGCGGCCAGCGACTCAGCCTCCGCCTGCTTCTGCGCGATCTGCTGATCGAGCGCGGCGATCTTGGCGCGCTGCTGCCCGGCCTGCGACATCATCACGGCGCGGGTGCGCGCCACCTGATAGTCCGGCACTCCCGCAGGCGGGTCGAAGCCGACCGGCAGGAGGTCGCCGTCGAGCCCGGCCCGCAACGCCCGCAGCCGCGCGCCGTCGAGTCGCGCGTGCGAGAGATCGTTGACGACGTGGTTACGCTCGGCCGTGGTCACCGTGCGGTCGAACTCGACGAGCACCTGGCCGGCGACGACGCGGTCGCCGTCGCGGACGCGGATCGCGCCGACAATGCCGGACTCCAGCGGCTGGATGATCTTGGTGCGTCCGGTTGGAATGATCTTGCCCTGTGCCACCGCAATGATGTCGACGTGACTGAGACAGGCCCAGGCGAGCGCGCCGCATAGCGCCACCGCGATCGTCGCTGCGACGGCCCGTCCAACCGGCGACGGCGGCGTCTCGACGATCTCGAGCGCCGCCGGCAGGAAGGCGAGCTCGTCGTCGCGCGAGCCGGCGCGCAACCACGGCGGAACGATGCGTTCAACCAACGTCATGGATGCCCGCCTGCATGCGGTGGAGCGTGGCGTAGCGCCCGCCGGTGCGGACCAGTTGGTCGTGCGAGCCGTCCTCCACGATCCGTCCACGCTCGACCGTGATGATGCGGTCGGCCATGCGCACGGTCGAGAGCCGATGGGCGATGATCAGCACGGTACGGCCCGCGGTGATCTCCTTCATGTTTTGCTGGATGATCCGCTCGCTCTCGTAGTCGAGCGCGCTGGTCGCCTCGTCAAAGATCAGAATGCGCGGATTGGTGGTGAGGGCGCGCGCGATGGCGACACGCTGGCGCTGCCCTCCCGACAGGCTGGATCCGCGCTCGCCCACCACGGTGTCATAGCCCTCGGGGAGCTCGAGGATGAACTCGTGGGCACCGGCGAGCTTGGCCGCGGCGACGACGTGCTCCATCGGCATCGCCGGATCGGCGAGCGCGATATTGTCGCGCACCGAACGGTTGAACAGGACGTTTTCCTGCAGCACGACACCGACCTGGCGGCGCAGCCATGAGGGATCAACCGCGGCAAGATCGATGCCGTCCACCAGCACGCGGCCGCCCTCGGGGATGTAGAGCCGCTGCACCAGCTTTGCGAGCGTCGATTTGCCCGACCCGGATGATCCGACGATACCGACCACCTGCCCGGCCGGAATCGACAGGCCGACATCCTGCAGCACCTCGGGCCCGTCGAGCCGGTAGCGAAAACGGACATGCTCGAACGCGACCTCGCCGCGCACCGCCGGAAGCGCGGCGCGGCCCGGGCTATAGGCCGGCTCGGGCACGGTGTTGAGGATGTCGCCGAGGCGCTGGATCGACAGCCGGGCTTGATGGAAATCCTGCCAGACCTGGGCGAGCCGGAGCACGGGACCGCTCACCCGGCCGGCCAACATGTTGAACGCAACCAGCTCGCCGACCGTCAGCGAGCCATTGATGACGAGCGTGGCGCCGAAAAACAGCACCGCCGCGGTGTTGAGCTTGCTGACGAGCTGAACGCCCTGGCTCGCGACATTGCCGAGGCTGAGCACCTGGAAGCTCGCCGCCACGTAGCCGGCCAGTTGCTCCTCCCAGCGGCGCTGCATCTGCGGCTCGACCGCCATCGCCTTCAGGGTTTCGACGCCAGTCACGCTTTCGACCAGAAAGGCCTGGTTCTCGGCGCCGCGCTCGAACTTGCGGTCGAGCCGGTTGCGGAAGATCGGCGTCGCTCCAGCCGAGATCGCGATATAGAACGGAAAGCTCGCCAGCACGACCA
>JBBWZU010000081.1:0-5745 GCA_039649225.1 Hyphomicrobiales bacterium
GCGCGTTCCCTTGCGCGAGATCCTGCTGAGCGAAGGCGCCGGCGAGCCGAATCTGGTCGTTTATGACACCTCCGGCCCCTACACCGACAACAACGTCGCCATCGACGTGAACAAGGGCCTGCCCCGCACGCGTCAGCCGTGGGTGCGCGAGCGCGGCGGCGTCGAGGAATATGACGGCCGCATCATCAAGCCGGAGGACAACGGCAATGTCGGCGCCTCCCACGCCGCGCGCGCCTTCACCGCCTACCACAAACCCTTGCGCGGGGTCGGCGACGCTCCGATCACACAGTTCGAATTCGCCCGCCGCGGCATCATCACCAAGGAGATGATCTACGTCGCCGAGCGCGAGAATCTCGGCCGCAAACAGATGCTGCACGGCGCCGAGGCGAAGCTTGCCGACGGCGAGAGCTTCGGCGCGGCGGTGCCGGCGTTCGTGACGCCGGAATTCGTGCGCGACGAGATCGCGCGCGGCCGCGCGATCATTCCCTGCAACATCAATCATGCCGAGCTGGAGCCGATGATCATCGGCCGCAACTTCCTGGTGAAGATCAACGCCAACATCGGCAACTCGGCGGTAACGTCATCGGTCGAGGAAGAGATCGAGAAGATGGTGTGGGCGATCCGCTGGGGCGCCGACACGGTGATGGACCTCTCCACCGGCCGCAACATCCACACCACGCGCGAATGGATCCTGCGCAACTCGCCGGTGCCGATCGGCACCGTGCCGATCTATCAGGCGCTGGAGAAATGCGACGGTGATCCGGTCAAGCTCACCTGGGAGCTTTACAAGGACACGCTGATCGAGCAGTGCGAACAGGGCGTCGACTATTTCACCATCCACGCCGGCGTGCGCCTCGCCTATGTGCCGCTCACGGCCAACCGCGTCACCGGCATCGTGTCGCGCGGCGGCTCGATCATGGCGAAGTGGTGCCTCGCCCATCACAAAGAGAGTTTCCTCTACACGCATTTCGAGGAAATCTGCGACCTGATGCGCAAGTATGATGTGTCGTTCTCGCTCGGCGACGGCTTGCGCCCCGGCTCGATCGCGGACGCCAATGACCGCGCGCAATTTGCCGAACTGGAAACGCTCGGCGAGCTGACGCAGATTGCGTGGCGCAAGGGCTGCCAAGTGATGATCGAGGGCCCCGGCCATGTGCCGATGCACAAGATCAAGATCAACATGGACAAGCAGCTGAAGGAATGCGGCGAAGCGCCGTTCTATACGCTTGGACCGCTCACGACCGATATCGCGCCCGGCTACGACCACATCACCAGCGGAATCGGCGCTGCCATGATCGGCTGGTTCGGCTGCGCGATGCTCTGCTACGTGACGCCGAAGGAGCATCTCGGCCTGCCCGACCGCGACGACGTGAAGGAAGGCGTCATCACCTACAAGATCGCCGCGCACGCCGCGGACCTCGCCAAGGGCCACCCCGCCGCGCAACTGCGCGACGATGCTTTGTCACGCGCTCGGTTCGATTTCCGCTGGGTGGATCAGTTCAACCTCGGACTCGATCCCGACACCGCGCGCACGTATCACGACGAGACGCTGCCGAAAGAGGCGCACAAGGTCGCGCATTTCTGCTCGATGTGCGGCCCCAAATTCTGCTCGATGAAGATCACGCAGGACGTGCGCGACTACGCGGCGACGCTGAATGATCCGGACAAGCGGGCGATCGCGGGCGGCACCGCCGCGGAAGCCGAGGCCGGCATGGCGGCGATGAGCGAGAAGTTCAAACAGATGGGCGAGCAGGTCTATGTCGACGCCGACAAGGTGAAGGAGAGCAACAGGGCTCTATAGATCGCATGACCGACACCGCGGAATTCGAGCGCTGGCAGCAACGCTTTTCCACGCCGGAATACACGTTCGGCAAGGAACCGAACGAATTTCTGGCCCGCTGCCGCGCGCTGTTGCCGCGGACCGGAAAAGTCTTGGCCGTTGCGGACGGCGAGGGCCGGAACGGTGTCTGGCTGGCGCGGCAGGGTCTCGACGTTCTGTCGATCGACTTCTCTCCGGCCGCACAGGCCAAGGCGCGCACTCTCGCGGCCGAGCACAAGGTCGCGGTCACGTTCCTCGAAACCGACGTGCATGCGTGGGACTACCCTGAGCAAGCGTTCGACGTGGTGGTGGAGATTTTCACCCAGTTCAGCACACCGGCCGAGCGCGCGCCGAAATGGGCCGGCATGCGCCGCGCGCTGAAACGCGGCGGGCTGCTGATCGTCCAGGGCTATACGCCAAAGCAGCTCGACTATGGAACGGGCGGCCCGAAACAGGTCGAGCAGCTCTACACGCGCGAGATGCTGGAACATGCGTTTGGCGATTTCAACGACGTCGCTATCGTCGAGGAACAGCGTGAGCTGCACGAAGGCCCCGCGCATTCCGGCATGTCGGCGGTCATCGGGCTCACAGCCCGAAAGCCGTAACAGGCGAAATGGCCTGAAGAAGCCCGGCGGCACGTTTCACAACGTATGAACCCCGGAGCCCGCAAGCGCGACCAACAAACACGCAGACACAGAACCTTCGCACGGGGCGTGGCGGGTATTGGAGGTGTGAGCATGAGTTCAATCCGGGCATTCGTACGCGCTGTTGGCGCAACCATTCTCCTCGCGCCGCTGATCGCGCTTTCCCCGGCAGACATGGCGGCCGCGCAGGCGCCGCCGGCGACCGAGAAGCTCAACGCCTATGTGGGTTGCATCAACCGCCTCTCGGAGCGCGCCTACGAGTCTCGCAAGCGCTATTTCTCCTGGGTCGGCCAGAACGGCCCGACCGGCAAGGAGCGGATCATCTACGGCACCTACACGATCTACGATACCTCGGACTGCAAGAAGAACGTCGAGAAGGCGAATGCGCTCGAGCCGCGTGACGCCGCACTCGAAGCCGCCGCCTCGGCCTACGTCGAGGCCGTGTCGAAGCTCGAGCCGATGCTCAAGGATGCCGACGACTATTATACGCAGGAGAACTACAAGGACGACAAGATGGCCAGGGGCCGCGCCTTGCATCCCGTGCTCGTGGCTGCGTGGGATGCCTTCGCGAGCGCCGACAAGGCGCTGCGCGGCGGCGTCGAGGTCATCAACGACAGGCGCGCGGCGGAGAAACTCGCCGAGATCGAGCGCAGCGAAGGCCGCAAGGCGCGCTACCATGTCGAGGCGCTGATGATCCAGGCCAAGCGCGTGCTGCGCGCGCAGGACGCGTCCGACGTCGCCAAGATCACCGAGGCGCTGAACGACTATGAAAGCACCGTGAAGGCGCTTGAACAGCTTCCCGCCGATGACGCCAAGATCGGCTCGTTCTTCACCGGTAACGCCAAGTCGTTTTTGACCACGGCAAAGCAGCTGATGCGCCGCATCCGCGACAAGGTCCCGTACAGCACCGGCGACAAGATGATGCTGAACGCCGGCAGCGGCTGGATGGTCGAGGGATCCCCGCCGCGCCTGTTGCGCGATTACAATCAGCTGATCGAGGCCTATAATCGCGGCGCCAGGATCTAGCGCGCCGGCGCTGCCCAGCCCCATGCGGGTCCCCATGCCTCCCACCGGCGCGGACGCATTCCTCTCGCATCCGCGTCGTTTTCACCATCAGCGACCGGCCGGTGCCGGTCGAGGCGCGCGTGCCAGACCGGACAGTGCGGTTCTACGAGGTGATGAAGGCGTTGAAGGAGAGTTGATCGCTTTTTGCCGCGCGCGCGAGCATAACGGAGCAACACGGCGCATAGATGCCGCGACCCTTGGGGGATCATCATGGACACATCTTCGATCGCTGCCGTCACGTTTGGGCTGGCGATGGCTTTCTCGCCCGCCGTCGGTGCGCGCGCCGCCGAACTCAGGGTCCTGGCCGGCGGCGCCACGACCGCCGTCATGGGAGAACTCGTCCCGCAATTCGAGCGCGCCACCGGCCACAAGCTCACCGTCCAGTTCGCCGGCACGCCGGAACTGATCAAGCTCGCGACATCCGCGCCGTTCGACCTCGGCTTCGTCCCCGTCGATGTGATGAAGGACGCGGCCGCGCGCGCCAAGTTCGGACCGACAACCGACATCGCGCGCGTCGGCTTCGGTGTCGCGATCCGCGCGGGCGCGCCCAAGCCCGACGTCGGCACGCCCGACGCGCTGAAGGCGACGCTGCTCAGGGCGCAGTCTGTCACGCTTTATCCGGAGAGCGCGGCCGGCGCCTACGTGCTGAAAACATTCGAGCGTCTCGGCATCGGCGAAGCGATGAGAGCCAAGGTGAAGCCGCAGCCTCCGGGAAAGATCGCCGAGGCGGTCGCGACAGGCGACGCCGAGCTCGGCGTATTCGTCACCAATGTGCTGATCGCCCCCGGCGTGGAGCTTGCCGGCCCCTTCCCGGCCGACTTGCAGCAGGATCTGGTCTTCGTCGGCGCGGTTTCGGCGGACACCAAGGAAGCAGACGCCGCCGCCGCGTTCGTCGCATATCTCAAGACGCCGGAGGCGATGGCCGTGATCAAGGCGAAGGGCATGACGCCGGGGTGAGATTCCGGCTCGCCGTCGTTACGTAAACCTCTCTCTCTTATCCGCTCCAGCGCCTTTTCGGCCTGGTAGCAAGGACCGGCGTTCCCGCCATCCTTCGCCGC
Source organism: Hyphomicrobiales bacterium (assembly GCA_039649225.1). GTDB lineage: Bacteria > Pseudomonadota > Alphaproteobacteria > Rhizobiales > Xanthobacteraceae > PALSA-894. The sequence goes on from JBBWZU010000081.1 coordinate 4,587, forward strand.
GTCGATACTCCCCGCCCTTTTCGGGACATACTGACGCTCTCCCCCGATTCGGAGGTTCCGCATGGCGCAGAACAGCACGCTGATCGTTCGGGCAGCGCTTGAACGCCGCAAGTCAATCTATCGCGACATCGAAATCGAGGCGTCCGATTCGCTCTATAGCTTCGCCCGCGCAATCATAATGGCTTTTGGTTTTGATTTCGACCACGCCTTCGGTTTCTATACCGGGCTCACGCCCGCAAAGATGATGCGTGAGTATCCCAGATACGAACTGTTCGCCGACATGGGCGAGACCGGGCCGAATGTCGGCAGCGTCAAGAAGACCAAGGTGGCGCAGGCATTTCCGATCATCGGCCACACCATGGTGTTTCTGTTCGACTATGGGGACGAATGGCGTTTTCGCGTGAGCCTCAGAGCGACGGGTGCAAAAGTCGCGAAGGTTCGTTATCCGCGCATTGTCGCAACGCGTGGCGACGCTCCGCCGCAATATCCTGATCCCGACGAACTCGACGACGATGATGCGCCGACCTTCGGGATCAATCTGGCGACGGGCGAGAAGATCAAGTTCGGCCGGTAGCGGCAACGTGTGGCAGGTGTAGCCGCATAAGCGATATCCGGCATTTCCCTCCGTTGCTCCCGCATATCGCTTCGCTCATGCGGGCTACGAATAACTGCACGCGCCAGCCGGAGCCCGCGCAATCCCGTCAATTCGTCACTTGCGCACCGGAGGCCCTGATGATGGGCGCCCATTTGGCGATTTCCGACTTGATGAAGTCCGCGGTCTCCTTGGGTCCGCGGCCCGGAGTCGGTTCGACGCCCGCTTTCTCCAGGCTTGTGAGCACGGCCGGGTCCTCGAGCCCCTTGATGATCGCAGCGGCGAGCTTGTCGACGATCGGCTGCGGCGTGCCGGCCGGCGCGAGGATCGCGTTCCACGTATAGCACTCGTAGCCCTTCACGCCGTGCTCCTGCAGTGTCGGCAAATCCGGCATTTGCCTGATGCGTTGCGCCATGCCGGCCCCGAGCGCGCGGATGGCACCGGCCTGCGCCTGCGGCATCGCGGTCGGCGTCGCGTCGAACGCCATCGAGATCTGCCCGCCGACGAGATCGGACATCATCGGCGCCGAGCCGCGATAGGGTATGTGCGTGATCTGCAGACCACCCG
>JBBWZU010000083.1:0-2600 GCA_039649225.1 Hyphomicrobiales bacterium
GCATGCCCCGAGACGCCGAAAGTCGCAAGCCCGTGCAGGATCGGGCGCGGGAACCCCGCCGCCTTAGCAATCGCCGGATCGGCATGCAGCGGGTTCATGTCGGCATTCAGGCGATAGAGCAGCGCCAACTCGGGTCGCGTGACGAGATCGCACACCGCATCGGGCGCCCGTGTTGGCAACGCATGCGGCTCGGGCGCCGTGCGCGGCGGCCCGCCGAAACCACCGTCGCCGCGGCAGAATGTCGTCTGCGTGATGGTGGCGTAGAGCTCGCCGGTCGCTTTGTCGTTCAGCTGGCGTTGTGAAATGACCAGCGCGCCCTTGCCCGCGCCCTTGTCGATCACCTCGATCACGCGCGTATGGCTCCTCACGGTGCCGCGCGCCGGCATCGGGCTATGCAGCACGAGGTCGTGCTCGCCATGCACGACTTTGACCCAGTCGATGCCGCTATCAAGCTCGCGTGCCCAGAAGCCGGGTTGCGCGGCGACGACCGGAAAAGTCGGCAGGACTTTTGTGTTGTCTTCGTAGACGAACGGCAACTCGTCCACGTTCACCGGGTCCTGGCCGACTCCGAGGCTCAGCGCATAGAAAATCGCATCGCGCTCTGTATACGTGCGTTCGACGTCGGGGATCTTGAGCGCGAGCAGCCGGTCGTAGACGATCGCCATCAAACCGGGTCCCAGGGGAACACGTCGGCAGAACGCTCTAGTGGTGTGAGCGACTGCCGGAATGCGCCTTTGAGCTGGGCGTCGATCTTCTCCGGGGTCCAGCCGTCGGAGCGATGCAGCACGCGCACCGGGCGCGGCTGCGAGAACAGGAATATCTCGTTGTTGCGCACGCCAAAAATCTGGCCCGAAATGCCATCGGCCTTCTCGGAGCAGAGATAGACCGCGAGCGGCGCGATCTTTTCCGGCGTCATCTGCTTCAACCGTTCGACGCGCAGTTTCTCGGCTTCCGTCTCGGTCGGGATCGAGCCGATCATGCGGCTCCAGGCCGAGGGCGCGACGGCATTGGAGCGCACATTATAGCGCGCCATGTCGAGCGCGATGCCGCGCGATAGCCCGTGAATGCCGAGCTTGGCCGCCATGTAGTTGGCTTGGCCGAAATTTCCGATCAGGCCGGAGGTCGAGGTCATATGCACCAGCGCGCCGCTTTCCTGCTCGCGGAAATGCCCGGCAACGGCGCGGCTCATGTTGAACGAGCCGTTGAGGTGCACGTTGATGACGTCGTGCCAATCCGACCAGCTCATGCGGTGGAAGATGCGGTCGCGCAGGATGCCGGCATTGTTGACCACGATGTCGACACGGCCGAAGGTATCGATCGCGGATTTCACGATCGCCTCGGCATTCTGCGGCTCCGTGATCGACAGCGTCGATGCGATGGCCTTGCCGCCGGCCGCCTTGATCTCGTTCACGACCTCCTGCGCGGGGCCTTGATCGCCGCCCGAGCCGTCCAGCGCCGCGCCGATATCGACAACGACGACGCTGGCGCCTTCCTTGGCCATCAGCATCGCGATGGCACGCCCGATGCCGCGCCCGCCGCCGGTGACGATCGCGACCTTGCCGGAGACAAATCCCGTCATGTTTTTCGACCTTTTCCGTTCGCTTGTCTTGCGCGATCCCCGGCGAATAGCGAATAGCGAAGTGAAGTCCGCTTACTATTCGCTACTCACCATTCGCTATTCGCTTTTTTCATCCCCACACCTCGTTCGTCAGCTCGACGATCATCGCCAGCTTGGCCCATTGTTGGTCCTCGCTCAACACATTGCCTTCCTCGGTCGAGGCGAAGCCGCACTGCGGCGAAAGGCAGAGTTGGTCTAGGGCCACGTATTTAGTCGCCTCATCGATGCGGCGTTTGAGATCGTCTTTGCTTTCCAGCGCGCCGATCTTGGACGAGACGAGGCCGAGCACGATCTGCTTGTTGCCTTTCGGCACGAAGCGCAGCGGCTCGAAGCCACCCGCGCGTTCGGTGTCGTATTCGAGGAAATAGCCATCGTAGTTGAGCGCACCGAACAGCGTTTCGGCGACCGGCTCGTAGCCGCCCTCGGAGATCCAGGTGGAGCGGAAATTGCCGCGGCAGATATGCGTCGTGATGGTCATGTCGGCGGGTTTGGCGGCCAATGCCGTATTGATCATCTTGGCGTATTTCGCCGGCAGTTCGTCCGGGTTGTCACCGCGCTGGCGCGACTGCCCACGCTCCTTTTCGGAGCACAGGAAGGCCCAGATCGTGTCGTCGAACTGCAGATATCGGCAGCCGGCGTCGTAGAAGGCCCGCACGGCCTTGGCGTAGGTCTGGCCGAGATCGTCGAAGAACATATCGAGGTCGGGATAAAGGGTCTTGCTGATCGACTGGCGGCCGAAGCGGAAGTGCAGCAGCGTCGGCGAGGGGATCGTCATCTTCGCCATCACGCGCGTGTTTGCCGCCAGGAACTTGAAGTGGTCAATCATCTGATGGGACGAGAAGCCGACCGTGCCGACAATGTCGGGCCGCTCGGCCTTGGTCTGCACGCCGGCGAACTGGATGCCGTGATCGATCTGCTTCATCTCCACGCCGTCGAGGCCGCAGAGAAAATCGAAATGCCACCAGGAGCGGCGGAACTCGCC
>JBBWZU010000137.1:0-5471 GCA_039649225.1 Hyphomicrobiales bacterium
GCTACGCGCTGCGCTGCGTCCGGGACACGAGACCTACGCCGCCGCCTTTTTCTTGGCGCTGATCAGCTTGCGGTTGATCAGGCACTCAGCGATCTGGATCGCGTTCAGCGCCGCGCCCTTGCGCAACTTATCCGAGACGCACCATAACACCAAACCGTTCTCGACCGTGGCGTCTTCGCGGATGCGGCTGATATAGGTCGCGTCCTCGCCCGCCGCCTCGTAGGGCGTGACGTAGCCGCCGGGTTCACGCTTGTCGATCACCAGACAGCCCGGCGCGTTGCGCAGGATGTCGCGCGCCTCGTCCGCCGAGATCGGATTTGCGAACTCGATGTTGACGGCTTCCGAATGGCTGACGAAGACCGGCACGCGCACGCAGGTGGCGGTGAGCTTGATCTTGGGGTCGAGAATCTTCTTGGTCTCGGCCATCATCTTCCATTCTTCCTTGGTGTAGCCGTCCTCCATGAAGACGTCGACCTGCGGAATCACGTTGAAGGCGATGCGCTTGTGAAACTTGGTCGCCGCGACCTCGTTGAGCTGGAACACCGACTTGGTCTGCGAGAACAGCTCCTCCATCGCCTCCTTGCCGGCGCCCGATACCGACTGATAAGTCGAGACGACGACGCGCCGGATGACTGCCTTGTCGTGCAGCGGCTTGAGCGCGACGACGAGCTGCGCGGTCGAGCAGTTCGGATTGGCGATGATGCCCTTCTTGCGAAAGCCCGCGACGGCGTCCGCGTTCACCTCCGGCACGATCAGCGGCACGTCGGGGTCCATGCGCCAGGCCGACGAGTTATCGATCACCACGGCGCCGGCCGCCGCGATCTTGGGCGACCATTCCTTCGACACCGTGCCGCCGGCCGACATCAGGCAAATGTCGACGTCGGAGAAATCATAGTGGTCGAGCGCTTTGACCTTGAGCGTCCGATCGCCGTACGCAACCTCTTGGCCCAGGCTCTTGCGCGATGCGAGCGCGACCACCTCGTCGGCGGGGAATTCCCGCTCGGAGAGGATGTTCATCATCTCGCGGCCCACGTTGCCCGTGGCGCCAACAACGGCGACCTTGTAGCCCATGATCGTAGTTCCTGCTCTCGTCGCTGAATGAGATCGTTCGGTCTTCCCCGGCGTCCCCGCCGGGGCGGGTCTCGTCCCCATCTCCCGCCGGGAAAGGGGCCCGGAAGCTGAGGATACGCGTCAGCGCGTCGTGCCGCCTGCGGCGGCCGGCGTTTTAGTGGCCGGTTTGCGTTTCGACACGGGGGTCATCGGGACACAGCGATCCTGACTCAATTGCCAGCCTCTTAAATGCTCCCGCCGGCGAAAAAGTCAATCAAATCGTTCAATCGAGGCCATTCGCTCGCCTGATGGGCTCTCGCGAACTTCGCAAGTGGGCACTCGGCTGGTGGCGTAACGGCTCGTTGACCTTTCGGCCGAAAATCAGGCCGGACCGGCCGCCGCCTAAACGGCGTCTCAGGGGCGCCACGCTAGACCTTGGACCCAACGGTTGGCGTCCGGGGTAAGGCGTGCGTTCTGTGCTGCGTAGCGCAATCGAATCGAATGGTGTCCGCGCGCGGCTCCGCGCCGCCGTGGCGTGTTTCGATCCGCGCCCGGCCGGATGGCGCGCGACGCGCGGGCGGCGCCGGACCGAAGCGCCGATCCATCCTTTGCTGCGGACATTCGCCGACGAGGTCCAGGCGACGCTGGTGCGGGCTTGCCTCTATGCCTGCGTGCTGGCGGCGTTTGTCCTGACCGGTATGGAGCTTCTCGCCAGAACCCAAGGCACCGTGGCGGCGCGGCCCGATGCGGCTGAATGGATCGACGTGATCAAGCCGATCCCGGCCTTTGCGCTCAGCATCCCGGAGCTCTCCGCCGAGCCGCACTATGCGATCCGCCGGCATGCCGGCGGCGGCGGCCGCAAGGACGTTCTTACATTCGGCGATGCCGCCGCGCAGGAGGCGACCGCGACCGTCGAGATCTATCGGCCCGGCGCGGAAGCAGACCAGTCGGGCGAGAACGCGAGCCTGCCCGAATTGCGGCTGTCGGTCCCCGTCGTGTGGCGGATGCTCGAGACCAAGTTCGGCCTTGCGGCGATCGAGCCCTTCACGGATCGCGGTTCGCAGAGCGAGCGGGGATGCCTGCGTGTCACACGCGCCTTCGAGGATCCGCGGCTCGTCATCAAGGCGCAGTTCTGCAATCCCGGCCCCGAGCTGGTCGATCGCCAGATGGTGGCCTGCGCGCTCGACCGGCTGACGCTGATATCGGCTGCCAGCGACCCGAAGCTGATCGCGCTGTTCGCGCGCGCCGAGCTGAAACGAAATTTCTGCGGCCAGAACAGCGTGTTTGTCGCCGCGACGCCCAAACGCCTCGATTGGATCGAAGCCGCGCGCGACCCCAAGCTGCGCGGCCGGCAATGATGGAGAGAGCAGATGAGTGACACGGCACAAACGCACCCCGGCGAAATGTTCGAGCGCCCCGCGCTGGAAGCGCTGGCGTTTGGCACCGCCAGCGTGCTGCGCGGCTCATGGACTGTCATCAGCGCGCTGGTGGCCGGCTTGCTGGTGGTGGCGATCCTGACCACCTGTTACGGCCGCGTGCGGACCATAGACAGAAGGGCGGGCGTCCAGACCGTCACGCTGTCGGTCCCGGCGCATCAGCTCCCATAGTTCTTCTTCAGGTATGCGGCGATCTCTTTTGCGTCCGCCTCGTCGATCGGCGCGCCGAATGCCTTGATCATCTTGGTGACCTCGGCGTCCCACAGTGCGGCGCTCGGATAGGGCGAGTTCATCACGATATAGTCGAGGCTGTGACAGGCCGCGCAGTTGGCCTCGACCTTGTCGAGACCGGGCGCCTTTTTCAGCTCGACCGGCTTCTCGTCCGCGAGCGCCGGCGCCGTCAGCGCGGCCGCAAGGAACGCAATGGCAATGCGCATGATGTTTTCCTTTTTGAGCATGATCTTGTCCGAAAACCGGCCTCCACTTTTCGGGATCATGCTCGCCTCCTTAACCCACGTTCAGCGTAACGCTGTGAACGACGTTGTGGTGATAGCCGGGCGGATTGTGATTGATCTCGGTGGTCTGCGTCTGGCCGATCTTGTTGGTCGCGCGCGCCATCACGGTGTGCTTGCCTTTGGCGGTCAGCGGGTGACTGAACGTGCGGAATGCAAACGGGCCAAGATTCTCGCCGAGCTTGGCCGGCACCCAGCTCCGACCCCCGTCGATCGAGACTTCGACTGACGAGATGCCGTAACCGCCATCCCACGCGATGCCGCCGACTTCCGCGCCCGCCGTCACGTTCGCGCCGTCCGCATGACTGGTGATGAGCGAGTTCACGATGATCTCGGTGATCGGCGTGTTGGCGGGCGTCTCCTGCGAGATGAAGCGCGCGACCATCGGGAATTTTCCCAGCGGCACCCGATAGGCGCTCGCCATCCAGAATGTGCCGAGCGGCTTGGTCAACGCGTTGATCGAAACGAGATGCTTCATCCAATAGGTGCCAGTCCAGCCGGGCAGCACGAGGCGCGCCGGGAACCCATTGAGATGCGGCAGTGGCGCGCCGTTCATCTCGTAAGCCACGATGGTGGTGTCCTCCATCGCCTTCCAGGCCGGAATGCTTTTGACGAAATCCGGTGTCTTGTCGAAGGGCGGCTTGTCGGCGCCATCGAGCGCGATCTCGATCGTCTCTTTCTTGATGCCGGCCTTGTCGAGAATGTCCTTGAGGCGTGCGCCCTTCCAGCGCGCGCAGCCCATCGCGCCATAGCCCCATTCGACGCCCGGCACATGCGGCTGGAACAGGCCGCGCCGGTTGCCCGAGCATTGATTGACCGCGACGACTTCGTGTGCCGGCATCGCCTTCAAGTCGTCGAGCGTCAGTTCCACGGTCTTCTCGGCGCCGTCGCCGCCGACGGAAAGCTTCCAGGTCTTGGCGTCGACCTCCGGAATATCCGAGACGTGATAGCGCACGAAGAACTCGTCGTTCGGCGTGATCGGGCTACGGAAATATTCGATCGGCGATTCGTAGTTCGGCGGCCGGTAGGAGAGCTTGATCAGCGGCTTCTTGCCGGGCAGCGTTTCCATCGTGGCGGCGCCGCGCAGGCCTTCGGGCAGCGCCGGATTGAGCCGCGCATCGGCGGCATAAGCGGCAAAGAATTTCGGGGTGGCGATGCCGGATCCGGCCAGCGCGGTTGCGCCCGCCGCCGTCAGGATCTGACGACGCGAAATCATATGCTTTCCTTCCCCAGACGGGACGTTTGGCAGTCGAAACCTTTCGGCATGCGGCCGATTTGTAGAATGAGGTTAGTTCAAGGGCGGGCTGCGCCGCAACAGCGCGAAGCCGATATCGGGACCGAGCCGCTGCGTATAGGCGAGGTTGATCCACAGCATCGCCAGGGGTTCGAGATAGCGGCTCATGGCAAGGGGACCGGTGTCGATCGGATCGAAACCGAGTTCGGCCACAAGGGTCATGACGATTTGCTTCGCCGTTACGTCATCGCCGGCCACCGCCATCATCAGTCTGCCGCCGGGATATTGGCTGTCCGCCATGTTGCCGGCGCCGGTGGTGCTGAACGCCTTGACGACGCGCGCGCCGGGGCTCAGTCGCGCCACGGTCTCGCCGCCCGAATCGCCAAATCCGAGCGCGAGCTCGCGCGTGGATCTGAGCGGATCGGTGGTGTCGATCAGGACCTTGCCGGCAAGAGAGCCGAGTGCCTCTATCGTTGTCTGGACGGCGCTCCAGGGAACCGCGAGCGCGATCACGTCGGCGCTGGTTGCGGCGGCGCCCAGCGGCACTGCGCCGAAGCCATTCTGCTTCAATTCCATCCCCCTGGAGCTGTCGGGCTCGCGCATCGCGAATGTGATGTCGTGACCGGCCTTGCGCCATCCGTCCGCGAGCGCCGAGCCGACATTGCCCGAGCCGGCGATTACAATGTTCATGAGCGCGTCCCCCGTATGAAAACCGCTTCCTTGGACGTAGGGTCTGTCCGGATCAAAATGCCACGGCGCAGGGAGTCAGGACCAGCTCATGACGCATTCCAAACCGATGCACGTAGCCCCGCTCTCCGCGATGCTTCCGGGCACATGGCAACTGCTGTCGCGCATCGATGTTGCGGCCTCCGGCGAGCGGCGGCATGAGCCCTCGCTCGGCGAAGATCCGATCGCGCTGCTGATCTATGACCGCGGCGGAAATTTTGCGGCGCAGTTCATGCGGCGCGACCGCTCCGTCGACGTGCCGGATGGGCCGAGTGGCGCCAAGAACAACAGCCGCGCCCAAGGTGGATATGATGCGTATTTCGGCACCTACACGATCGACGACGAGACCAGCTCCGTCACGCAGACGCTGACTGGCGCGCTCTCGCGCGAGCATGTCGGCGCGGTGCTCACGCGCGCCATGCAGGTTCAAGGCGATACGCTGGTGATCAAGCTCGACACCACGGTGGCCGACGGCACGACAGTCACGCGTACGCTGACGTGGAGAAGGGTGGG
>JBBWZU010000209.1:0-12541 GCA_039649225.1 Hyphomicrobiales bacterium
GCTGCATGTTCACGAGCAGCGGGATGTCGAGGCCGACCTTTTCCCAATCCTCGATGGTCAGCTTGACGCCGATGTGGCGCGCGATCGCGTTGATGTGAATCGGCGCGTTGGTCGAGCCGCCGATCGCCGAGTTCGCCATGATGGTGTTCTCGAACGCTTCACGCGTAAGGATGTCGGAGGGCTTCAGGTCCTCCCACACCATCTCGACCGCGCGCAGCCCGGTCTCGTAGGCGATCTGCGGGCGCTCCTTGTAGGGCGCCGGGATCGCGGCGCAGCCGGGCAGCGACATGCCGAGCGCTTCGGCCAGCGCATTCATCGTCGAGGCCGTGCCCATGGTGTTGCAGTGGCCGACCGAGGGTGCCGAGGCCGCCGCGATGTCGACGAATTCCTGCTGGTTGATGCGGCCGGCCGCCATTTCCTCGCGCGCTTTCCACACCGCCATGCCGGAACCGCAGCGCTCGCCCTTCCACCAGCCGTTCAGCATCGGCCCGCCCGAGAGCACGATCGCGGGGATGTTCACGGTCGCGGCCGCCATGATGCAGGCGGGCGTGGTCTTGTCGCAGCCGGTCATCAGCACGACGCCGTCAAGCGGATAGCCGTAGAGGATTTCGACAAGGCCGAGGTAAGCCAAGTTGCGGTCGAGCGCCGCGGTCGGACGCTTGCCGGTTTCCTGGATCGGATGCACCGGAAACTCGAATGCGATGCCGCCGGCCGCGCGGATGCCTTCGCGCACGCGATGCGCCAGCTCGAGGTGATGCCGGTTGCAGGGCGACAGGTCCGAGCCCGTCTGCGCGATGCCGATGATGGGCTTGCCGGAGCGCAGTTCCTTCGGCGTGAGGCCGAAGTTCATATAGCGCTCCAGATACAGCGCCGTCATGCCGGGATTTTCCGGATTGTCGAACCAGAGCTGCGAGCGCAGGTTTTTGCCCTTCGGATGCGGCGTTGCGGGGAGCTTTCCCGACGCGGTTTTGCCGTTCTTCTTCGCCATGTCGTCTTCTCCCGAGGCGTCTTTTCGCCAAGTTTGGAACCGTTTGATTTCGGCGCGAGAATGCGCTCAAGTCCGCCGCGAACGCAAGGGAGCGCGATGACGCTCGCTCTGCTCGCGTCCATCCTCTCCCACAAGGGGAGAGGGGAAGAAAGAGAACTGAGGAAACGCCATGCTGAAAACCATTGCGGCCTTTGACCGGATCGGCGAGGAGAACGCGTTCGCGGTACTGGCGCGCGCGCAGGCGCTCGCCGCCCAAGGCCGCGACATCATCAATCTTGGCATCGGCCAGCCGGATTTCCGCACGCCCGACCACATTGCCGAAGCTGCCATCAAGGCGATCCGCGACGGCCATCACGGCTACACGGCGGCGACCGGCATCCTCCCTTTGCGCGAGGCCGTTGCGGCCGATCTGCACAAGCGCTTCAAGGTCACTGTGTCGCCGGACGAAGTGATGATCATGCCGGGCGGCAAGCCGACCATGTTCATGTCGATCCTGATGTTCGGCGAGCCCGGTGCCGAGATCATGTATCCGGACCCGGGCTTTCCGATCTATCGCTCGATGATCGAGTTCACCGGCGCAAAGCCGATCCCGATCCCGATCCGCGAGGAGAACGGCTTCGCCTTCTCGGCCGAGGAAACGCTCAAGCTCATCACCGACAAGACGCGGCTGATCATCATCAATTCGCCGGCGAACCCGACCGGCGGCGTCACGCCCAAGGCCGAGGTCGACAAGTTCGTTGCGGGACTTGAGAAATGGCCGAACGTCGCGGTCATGTCGGACGAGATCTACGACCAGATGACCTATGACGGCGAGCAGCACGTCTGCCTGCTCGGCTACCCGTCGATCCGCGATCGGCTGATCCTGCTCAACGGCTGGTCGAAGACCTATGCGATGACCGGCTGGCGCCTCGGCTACGCGGTGTGGCCGGGCAAGCTTTACGATCAGGCGCGCAAGCTCGCCGTGAACCTCTATTCCTGCGTCAACGCGCCGACGCAGTTCGCGGGCCTTGCGGCGCTCACCGGCCCGCAGGACGCCGTGCACAAGATGGTCACGGAGTTCGACAAGCGCCGCAAGGTCGTGGTCCAAGGGTTGAACAAGCTGCCCGGCGTGGCCTGCATCATGCCGAAGGGCGCCTTCTACGCATTCCCGAACATCAAGCGAACCGGGTGGAAAGCGAAGGCGCTCGCCACCTCGATGCTCGACGACACCGGCGTCGCGCTGATCGGCGGGCCGGACTTCGGCATTCTCGGCGAAGGCTATCTGCGGCTGTCCTACGCCAACTCGACCGAGAATATTCTCAAGGCGCTGAATCGCATGGGCGAGTTCCTGTCGAACCGGAAGGCGGCGTAGGCCATCAATCGTCGCCTGATCAATCGATAAACTGCACCGGCATTCCCTTGCGCACGATCATGGCAAGCGCCAGCGCATCCCAATTGGTCAGGCGCACGCAGCCATGCGAGTCGACCTTGCCGACCTTGGACGGCTCGGCCGTTCCGTGGATACCGTAGGACTTCTGGTCGAGCGCGATCCAGACCGAGCCGACCGGATTGTTCGGGCCCGCCGCGATGTGCACCTTCTCGTCGGCTTTCACGCCATGGAATTTGAAATCCGGATCATAGGTATAGGTCGGATTGCGCGCCACACGGATGACCTTGAGTGTCCCTGAGGGCGCCGGCTTCTCCTCGCTGCCGATCGACGCCGGATAGGCGGCAAGCAGCGCGCCATCTTTGCCGAGAACGCGGACGATATTGTTCTGCTTGTCGACTTCGAGTTTTGCGGCGTTCACGCCGAGTGCCACCGGTTTGGTATTTACATTCGCCACCAGGATCGCGCTGTCCGCCTGGTCCAGCGCCTTGCCGCGATTGAGCTGTTCGAAAAAGCTCTGATCCATATGAAAGCGTTCGGCGAGCATTTCGGCCACGCTGGTATAATCGAGGCGCTTGAGCTTCGCCTTGTCTTGATACTTCGCCGGAATCTTGTCCGCGAACGGGCCTTTGAGATCGGCGGCGCTGATCGTGTATTCGATCAAGACCGGCTCGCTGCCCGACGCAAGCTTGGTCCAGGTCTCCTGGTCGAGCTTACCGGTTTCGTTGAGGGCATTCTTCTTCTGAAATGCGCGCAATGCATTCTGGAAATTGTCGCCATTGCCGCCATCGATCGCGCCCGGCGAAAAACCGACGCGGTCGAGCAGGATCTGCGCCTTGAGATTCAAGGCTTGAGGCGATTTCTGCTTTGCCCCGAAGTCGGCAGCGTTCACGTCATCCGGGCCGAGCCGGCGCGCGGGCGAGGCATCGGCCAAAGCAAGACTGGCAAGCGCCAGGCAGATGAAAATGCTTCGTTTCATCAGGTGCGCCTCGAACGATCGGAATCTCAACCGGAGAGAAGGCGCCTTGTTCCATTTTGCGCAAGCGCCGCGACGAATCGACTTCAGACGCAGTCAATCCAGAAACACCACCTCGGTTCCCTTGCGCACCATATGGGCGAGCGCAACAACGTCCCAGTTGGTGAGCCGCACGCAGCCGTGAGAGAATGCCAAGCCGACCTTGTCGGGCTCCGGCGTGCCATGGATACCGTAGGAAGGCTTTTCAAGCCCGATCCACATCGCGCCGACTGGATTGTTCGGCCCACGCGGCAGCTTCAGACTGCGCGACGCACCCATCTTGCCGAGTTGCAGTGATGGCCGGTAGTAGTAGATCGGGTTCGCGGCGGCGTTGCGCACCTTGTGCACGCCGGCAGGCGGCGACGGCGTGTCCGCGCTGCCGATCGAGGCGGGATAGAACGCGATGATCCCGCCATTGGCATCGAACGCCATCAATGAGCGCTCCGCCTTGCTGACCGTGATGCGCGTCAAGTGTTGACCCGCGGGCTTGCGTTCCACGTTGGCAACCGTGATACGTGCGCCGGCCTTCTCGAACGACTGCGCGGGATTGAGCAGCGCCAGCAGCGCTTCGTCCATGTGAAATTTTTCGGCGAGCAATTCGCGTACATTGCGATAGCCGAGCCGCTTGAGTTCAGACATTTTTTCGAGGTCGCTCGGGATATCCGCGACAAAAGGTCCCTTCACGTCCTCTGCGCTGATCACATAGTCGACCAGCACCGGCTCCTTCGAGGTTTCGACCAGCCTGTCCCAAGTTGCCTTGTCGAGGGCGCCCTCCGGGAGGCGATTCCAGCGCTGGAACACCGCGAGCGCACGATTGAAATTGCCGCCCGGCATGGCATCGATCGCGCCCGGCGAGAAGCGTGCGCGGTCGAGCAGGATTTGCGCCTTGAGCACCGCGACGCTCGGCTCTTCGGGACGCGGCGCCTCGAATACCGCGGCATTCACGTCCACCGCGGAAAGAAAGAACTGTGCGGACCCGGGCGTCGCGAGCGACGTCGCGATCAAACCGGCAGCGAGCGTTCCGGGCATGCGGAAAAGGCCGAGCACCGCCACCCTATGCCATGGCGCGCCACGTTTTGCGAGAGAGCGCGATGAATTCCAGGAGAGAAAACCGTCAGACCGTGACGTTGAGTTTGGCGCCGGGTGCGTTCGGATCCGCCGGAACGATGCTTGGCGCGACCGTGCTTGGTCCCCGCCCGCCGCCCGTCTGCACGTCTGGTGGGCGGCTCTGCGGACGCAGGGATGCGAGCGCCTGCTGCGCGCGTCCGATGTCCCCCGTCTGCAGTGCCGGGCCGATCGCCTTCAAGGCCTGCGCGATACGGCTGTCCGGATTGGCTTTCGCCACATCGGCGGCAGGGCTTTGCGTGAAGTTGGCGTAGGCTTTCTGCGATGCGGACAGATTGCCGGCATTGACCGCGCTGACGAGCTGCGCGAATTGCTGCCAGCCAGTGTCGCTCTGGCTCGCCTGATAGGAGTTGGATGCGGCAAGTGACGCCGGCGAAATCGACAATACACACTCCCGCCTACTCATGCGCGCGGTCGCGCGCCACGCCCTCGCGGAACTGGGCTAGAGGACTATAGTGAACGTTGCGTTAATCTACGACGTTGGGGCAAATGCTTAGGCACCGCCGGCTACCGCTTCATCACGAAACGAAACCCGATCGCCACGATCGCAAGGCCGATGAGTTGCAGGGCCGTCGGCATTTCGCCGAGCGCGAGCACACCGATCAGCATCGTAAAGCCGGGCACCAGCGCCGAAAATGTCGCACCGCGTCCGGTGCCGAGCACGCTCGCCGCGTAGGCCGAAAGGTAGGTTGCGAGCGGCCCCGACAACACGCCCTGCACGACCACCTGCGTGACGTTCTCCATCCAGCCGGCCGCGATCACGCGCTCGAAGCCGAAGATGAGCGCGTAGAGCGGCGCATAGATCAGCAGCGACAGCACGCTGATGATGACGGTCGCGCGCACGCTCTCGATGCCGCGCAGGCGCAACAGCGTGAGCATCGTCGCCCAGCAGAGACCGGCGGACACGAATGACAGATCGCCCGCCAGCGCATGCGTGCCGATATTCAGCAGCGCGTCGATGCCCATCACGACGAGGCCAACAACGATCGTGAGCGCGCCGAAGACGCGCGCGCGCGAAATCGTCTCGCGCAGCACATAGGTCGCGAGCAGCAGGCCCGCGAGCGTCGCGGTCGACGGTTGAATCACCGCGCCATGACCGAGCGGCGCGAGGATGAAACCGGAGTGGCTCAGGATCGTCAGCCCCGGCCCGCCGAGGATCATCAGCAGGATGCCGATCCCCCAACCGATCCCGCCTGCATCGCCAAGCCCCCAGCGCCACGCGAGCGGTAGCATGATCAGGCCCGACCACATGAAGCGATGGAACGCGAGATCAGCCGGAGCCAAGCCCGCCGCGATACCGTGCCGCGCAGCAACAAGCCCTACGGCCCAGCAGGCCGCGGCACCGACCCCGCAGCAAACGGCAATGAATTTCGCGTTCGGCGCAAGCGCCGCGGCCGGACTTTCCGCTGTCATGGATTTCCTTCGTTGCCGCCTGGATACGACAACGAGGCATGCGGCACCAAGCGGCACCGCGCATGGCAGGCTTGCGCCAATTCTTCCGAACCCAAGCCGGCCTGGAACTACCGCTTCGGCCGCCGGTAGCTGCGCGTCCCGACGGTACCGTCGAGGAACGTGATGCGTGCCGACACGCTGCGCACATTCGGCCCCATCTTCACGGCGGACGTCGCGTCCGCAGGCTCGCCCGAAGGGTTCGCGAAGTTGCACGGCGGCAGCGCAAACGGCGTGTCCGGCGGGCCGTCGAAGCCATAGTCCAGCGACTTGATGGCACAGCGCGTCTGCATCGGCGTATTGAAATAGACCCAGTCCCTGTTGGTCTCGCCGTCGCTGTACTGCACCCAGCCTGGCCAATCCGCCTCGAGCGTGGCGCGCGCATTTTCCAGGATGATCTTTTCCGGATCGAATCCGATCGGGAACGGGCCGATCTCGTTGCGGCGCAGGTCGCGATACTTCACCAGGATGGTGGTCTTCGGCGTGTCGAGCGGCAGATCGAAATTCGTCGCCGGAAGCGTGCGGCCCGTCGGGCTGTCCGCCCACTGATTGCTCGCAGTCTTGCGATACGGCCCGTCGCCGACCCGGTAGCTGATCTCGGTCGCCGCCTCCGGCATCAGCAGGTTGACCATCCAGGTGCTGTTGCTGCGCGAGAAAGCGACGCTCGGCGCCGCCCTCGCGTCGGTCAGCGAGGCATCGAGCACCGCAAGCCGCCGCTCGGCGCGATCGATCCAAGCGGCAAGCATCGTCGAGTCCGCGAAACTCGCCGCAAGCTTGCCCTTCGCGTCAAGCCCGAGAAACGCGCTCAGCAGCTCGCGTTCGCGCAGACGATCGCGCAGCGGCGCGTCCTCGATCCGCTCGCGATAGTATTCATTGGCAAGCAGCACCAACGCCGGTCCATAGTCCGGATGCGTGGCGACGAAAGCCTCGAGTGCCTTGCGCCGCTCCGAAAGCTCGGTGAGTGTTGCCAGCGCGAGGCGGAACGCCGCGCCGTGCAGTTCGCCCATCTGGCGAAACAACGCGCGCGCCGGATCGAGCCCGAGCCGCGCCCGCGCCATGGCGGCGAACTTCGGATCGATGTCGACGGCCTCGCCGTCAAGCTGCACGAAAGCCCGATAGGCCTCGAATGCCTGGACCTCATCGCCGCGCAGTTCATGCGTGCGCGCGCTTTCGAGCGCGGCTTGCTCTTGCGGCGAGAGGCTTGTGGTGAAGCTGGATTGCGCAAAAGCCGGAACGGTCAAGGCTGCGAGCGTGAGAGCGACAGCGATCAGACGCAGAAGCATCAAGACGTTCCAATGCAATGATGTGGGGCGCGAGCCTGCCCGGTCATTGGTCGAAAGCCCGGAGGGTTTGGTTCAATGCGCCGGGCATCAGGCAAGCTAGACCGGCTTGTTCGCCAAAGCTTTAGCGCGCCGGGACGGGCGATTGATGTCGACTTAATCCCACTGGGACATGCCTGAGTACGGCGTTGGCTTTGTTCCGCCAAACTGAGCTAATGATTGTATTTAATATATATTTCTCTTATTAGATTTTTGTTCCGAACCGCGTGCGGAGGCAGCTTTCGCAAGGTGGCCGATCAGCGCTGCGGTCGCCGCTCGACGGATCGAAAATGCGAACTGCCGGCAAGGAGGCCGACCTTACTCAGCCCTACCATCACGGCGGTTAAGCCGGTCTGCGACGGGACGATAAACGGGAGGCGGCGCAGGGGAGACAAATCGGCCTCCCCGTGCTTCATTCCGCCCGAACTGGAATCCGGTGACTTATGGCTGAGACAGAATCGCGCGTGATCTGCGTCGGCGAAGTGATGGTGGAGCTGTCGCGCGGCACGGACGCCCGCTACGGGCTTTCGTTCGGCGGCGACACCTTCAACACCGCGGTCTATCTCGCGCGCGCCGGCATCGATGCGGCCTACGCGACCGCGCTCGGCGATGATCCCTACTCCGATGCGCTCATTGCGCTCGCCACGGCCGAGAATGTGAATCGCGATCTGATCGCGCGCGTGCCCGGCCGCATGCCGGGGCTCTACCTGATCGAGACCGACAACAAAGGCGAGCGCAAGTTCTTCTATTGGCGCGACACCTCGCCGGCGCGCGAATTGTTCGAGCTCGACAATTGGGCGATCCTGGCCGAAGCGCTGCTGTCGGCGAAGCTGGTCTATTTCTCCGGCATCACGCTCTCGCTCTATTCCAACACCGGCATCGGACGCTTTCTTGCCGCGCTCGAGCTTGCGCGCAAGCAGGGCGTGATGGTCGCGTTCGACGGCAATTTCCGTCCGCGCGGCTGGAAAGGCGATATGGGACGCGCACGCACGGTGTTCACCGAGGCGCTCAAGCGCGTCGACATCGCGCTGCCGACGTTCGAGGACGAGGCGACGCTATGGGGCGATGCCAATCCCGAAGCGACGGTCGCGCGGCTGCAGGCGTTCGGCATCGGCGAGATCGCGGTCAAGAACGGCCAGGAGAACGCGCTGGTGGCCGACAAATCCGGCCGCGAATTCGTGCCGGTGGCCGAAGCGGTGGAGCCGATCGACACCACGGCGGCGGGAGATTCGTTCAATGCGGCCTATCTGGCGGCACGGCTCAAGGGTGAAGGCCCGGTCGCGGCCGCACGCGCGGGGCATGCGCTCGCAGCCCAAAAGATTCGCCACCGCGGCGCGATCATGCCGCGCGCCGCGGGCGCGATGCATTAGCCCTCCGCGACGCCTCCATGGCGCGACGCTGCGCACGCCCCTCCCCTGATGCGCGCAGATAGCGTGCTCCGCTCGCTTAGTCCGCCTGCCTGAGCGCGCGAATGCGGTCGAACGTGACTGCAACAATGATGAATGTGCCGATGAACGCGCCTTGCCAGAAGGCGTTGATGCCCAGAAGGCCCAGGCTGTTGCGGATGACTTCGATCAATGCCGAGCCGATCAGGGCGCCGAACGCGGTGCCGAAGCCGCCGGCGAGGTTGGCGCCGCCGATGACGGTGGCGGCGATGACTTGCAGCTCCATCCCGGCGCCAAGGTTCGTCGTAACGGCACCGAGCCACCCTGTTTGAATGATTCCGGCGATGCCTGCCGACAAAGCCGAGATCATGTAGACGGCAACCTTGATCCGGCGCACCGGCACGCCGGTCAGGATCGCCGCCTGCTCGTTGCCGCCGATCGCGAACACGTAGCGGCCGAACCGGGTCCAGCGCAGCACGAATCCGGTGATCAGCGCCAGGATCAGCATGTAGGCGACGGGGTTCGCTATCCCGAACAGCCAGGCGCCGCCACCGAGCAAAAGCAGCTTGTCGTGATCGGGCCCGAATTGAAAGACCACCGTGTTGTTGGAGACCACCATCGCCAGGCTCCGGGCAATGGACAACATGCCGAGCGTCACGACAAACGACGGAATGCCGAGATAGGCGATCAGCACGCCATTGAAGGCGCCAATGATCAGCGCGCAGCCGAGCGAGGCCGCTATCCCGACTTCGATCCCATAGCCGGCATGCATGACGACGGCCAGCACCATGCTGCACAGGCAGAGTACCGATCCGACCGAGAGGTCGATGCCGCCGGTGATGATGACGATCGTCATACCGAGGGCGATGACCGCGACGAAGGTAAAATTGCGCGTCACGTTGAAAAGGTTGTTCGATGTCGCGAACGAGTCGGTGGCGAAGGACAAGAAGGCGCTCGCGGCGCAGACGGCGATGAAAACCCAGAATGCCTGACTGGCGGTCAGCCATCCGACCCAATCCGCTTGCTTTCGTTTCACTTGATCTTCGACGACGCTTGCCATTGCTGAGCCTTTCGGCGCGCTCGGTCGCTGTTGCTATAAAACGTGCTCGATTGCGCCGGTGATCAGTCCGGTGACTTCCTCGAACGAGCTTGCCGAAATCGACTTGTCGGCGACTTTTCGGCCCCGGCGCAACACGACGACGCGATCCGCCACGCTGAAGACATCTTGCATGCGGTGGCTGATGAGGACGATCGCAATGCCCTGGTCGCGCAGCAGGCGGATCAGGTTGAGGACCTCGGCGACCTGACGTAACGAAATCGCCGCCGTCGGCTCGTCCAGGAGCAGGATTTTGGCGTCGGACAACCGCGTGCGGGCGATCGCGACCGCCTGGCGCTGGCCTCCCGACATCTGCTTGATCGGCTCGCGCGCGCGCGTGTCCGACTTGAGCTCGGCGAAAATCTGGCTCGCGCGGCGATACATTCCGGAATAGTCCAGCACTTTGAAGGGCCCGACGCGCTTCTGCATTTCGCGCCCGAGAAAGACGTTGGCGGCTGCGGTCAGGTTGTCGCAGAGCGCGAGATCCTGATGCACGATCTCGATGCCATGTTGGCGCGCCTCAATGGGGCGATGCATGACGAGCTCTGCGCCTTCCATGCGCATCGTCCCGCGCGTGGGGCGAAAATTGCCGGCGATGATCTTGACGAGCGTCGACTTGCCCGCGCCGTTATCGCCCATCAACCCGACGACCTGGCCGCGCTCGAGGCAGACGGAAACATCGCTCAGCGCGTGAATGGCGCCGAAGTGCTTCGAGATGTTCTGCAACTCGAGAACAGCCATTGCGCCCTCCCGCGCAGTCTCCATCCCGTCGTCCGGTCGTTATCCCGTCGCCCGGTCGTTGCGGTCGAACGGCGCAACGCCGCTCTGCGACGGCTGTTCTCCTGGCTTACCGAGGCCGACAACGGCCGTCAATTTACAGTCGACGAAACTGACGGCCTGTTGGCGCGAACACGACATCCGGATCGCCGAAGCCGGCCTATTGCAACCGGATAGCGAATAGCGTTAGCCTCGCAGGAGCGTTCCCGTCGCATTTGGACGGAAGCCCGCGCCGTTCCTTGAGCGCGTCGGAATCGTAGCTGCTATCGCCGCACCTGCTTGCTGTGGTGACTCATGCATGCCTGACAAAAAAGCGCGCGCGATCGGGGAGGAAGACAATGAAAAAAGCACTTGCGTTGTTTGTCGGGGCGGCGCTGACGTTGTCGGCGACTGCCGCCATTGCGCAAAAGAAGCAACTCGTGATCGTCGTCAAGGGTCTCGACAATCCATTTTTCGAGGCGATCAATCAGGGTTGCCAAAAGTGGAACAAGGAAAACGCCAACTCGCCTTACGCTTGTTTCTACACCGGCCCCGCGTCGACCTCCGACGAGGCCGGCGAGGCGCAGATCGTTCAGGATATGGTGGGCAAAGCCAGCACGGCCGCGATCGCGATTTCACCCTCGAACGCCCCCCTCATCGCGAACGTCATCCGGCAGGCCAATTCAAAAGTCCCGGTCATGACGCTCGACGCCGATCTGAGGAAAGAAGATACGGCGCTACGCAAGACTTACCTCGGCACCGACAACTACCTGATGGGCTTCAGGCTGGGCGAATATGCCAAAAAGGCGAAGCCGAATGGCGGGACCGTTTGCCTGATCGAAGGCAATGCCGCGGCCGACAACATCCTACGCCGGGCATCCGGCACGCGCGACGCCCTTTCAGGCAGGAAGGGCTTGGACAGGTTGAAAGGCGAGGGCGGATGGACCGAGGTCGCCGGCTGCCCGGTCTTCACCAATGACGACGGGCCCAAGGGCGTTCAGGCGATGGCGGACATCCTCGCGGCCAATCCCAAGCTCGACGCCTTCGTTATTGAGGGCGGCTGGCCCTTGTTCGGCGCCCCGCAGCCTTATCGTCAGCTGACCGACCAGTACAAGGCGCAGATTGCCAGCAAGCAGCTCGTGATCGTGGCGGCCGACACCATCGGAGACGAGGTCGCGATCGCCAAGGAAGGACGCGTCGAAGCGCTCGTCGGCCAACGGCCGTTCGAAATGGGTTACAAGGCTCCGAGCGTGATGATCAGCCTGATCGAGGGCAAGAAGGTCGACGACCCGGTGTTCACGGGACTCGACGAATGCACCAAGGACACCGCTGACACCTGCATCCAGAAATAGGATGAGTAACACCGCGGCGCAGTGATTCAGTGCTGGCAGGCTCACGCATGTAAGGGCGACGCTCGCCTCACCTGCCTCAACTGCTGGCAGCGTTGCGCCGGTCGAGAGACTACGGCTTCCCGACCAGCATCGCCATCCAGGCGGCCAGGAAAGGCAGCGGCAGCGAGACGACGACCCGCAGCCAGACGACGCGCGGCGGCATCGCGGGGATCTCATAGATCATGACACGCGGTAGCGCGAACAGCGCCCAGGCGATCGTATAGGCGATGACCTGCGGGACGCCGGCACCGCTCTTGAGTGCCGCGGTCGCGAGCGCAAAACCGACGACCGGCCCGCCCGGCGTCAGCGCGCCGAGCACGGTCCCAAGCAGGAGTCCGAGCGTGCCAGTCTCCGGCCCGAGCGATGAGGGGATCAATTGCGCGGGCAGCATCTCGGCGATGAAGCCCGAACCGATCATCCCAAGCGCGATACGCGGCAGCAGCGCGAGGAAGTCCTGTCCGCCGAAGCGCAGCGATTGCCGGAACAGCGGACGGCTGCGCACCAGCACGGCGATTCCGAGCGCCACGGCGATGACCCACAACGCGATATCGATGATCAGGGTCATGCGTCTTTGCGCTCGCTGATGTGGCGCCAGGCAAACCGCGCCGCGAGGCCGGCGAGGATCGGCAGCGGGATCGAGAAGATCACGCG
>JBBWZU010000251.1:0-2585 GCA_039649225.1 Hyphomicrobiales bacterium
GCGCGTTCGCCCGCATGGCGTCCGACGTGCGCGAAAAGACCGAGGCATTGACCCGGGAAGTCGCGGAGCGTCGCAGCATCACCGATACCGCGCTTGACGCGTTCGTCCAGATCGATCAGGCCGGGACAATCGTCGAATGGAATCCGCAGGCGGAGGCGACATTTGGATGGCCGCGCCGCGAGGCCGTCGGCCAATTGCTCGGTGCGTTGATCGTTCCACCCGCGCATCGCGCGCATCATGCGCAGGGACTTGCCCGCTTCCTGCGCACCGGGGAGAGCACGATCCTCGGTAAGCGCATGGAGCTTGCGGCATTGCGCCGCGACGGACGCGAGATCACCGTGGAGCTGACGATCACGGCCCTGCGCCGGCCGGACGGGTTCATTTTCAATGGCTTCATCCGCGACGTGACCGACCGCATCGCGGCCGAGGGCCAATTGCGCCAATCGCAGAAAATGGATGCGGTCGGGCAACTCACCGGCGGCGTCGCGCACGACTTCAACAATATTCTCACCGTCATCACCGGCACGATCGAGATTCTCGAAGACGGCGTCGCCGACCGTCCGGATCTCGCGACGATTGCCAAGATGATCGACGAGGCGGCGACGCGCGGCGCGGAGCTGACGCGCCAGCTTCTTGCCTTTGCACGCCGCCAGCCGCTCGATCCGCGCGAGACCGACGTCAACAGGCTGGTGATCGAGACCGCCCGGCTGCTCAAGCCGACGCTCGGCGAGCACATCGAAATCGAGTCGATGCTCGAGGACGACGCGTGGTCCGCGCTGGTCGATCCCTCGCAGCTCTCCGCCGCGATCGTCAATCTCGCAGTCAATGCGCGCGACGCGATGCCGAATGGCGGCAAGCTGACGCTCGAGACCGGCAATGTAATGCTCGACGAGGCCTATGCGGCGGGCAACAGCGAGGTGACGCCGGGAGCTTATGTGATGATCGCGGTGAGCGACACCGGAATGGGCATTCCGGCGGATATCCGCGACCGCGTGTTCGAACCCTTCTTCACCACCAAGGAGGTCGGCCGCGGGACGGGACTCGGCCTGAGCATGGTCTACGGCTTTGCCAAGCAGACCGGCGGCCACACCAAGATCTACAGCGAGGAGGGCCACGGCACGGCGGTCAAGCTCTATCTGCCGCGGACGACAGGGCAGGCGGCGCGGGCGGCCGAGCCTGCGCTCGCGCCGGCAACGCCGCGCGGCACCGAGACGATCCTGGTGGTCGAGGACGACACGCTGGTCCGCGGCTACGTGATCGCGCAGCTCGAAAGCCTCGGCTATACGACGCTGCCGGCGGCCGATGGCGTCGCGGCGCTGGCGCTGGTCGATAAAGGCGTGGCGTTCGATCTTCTGTTCACCGACGTGATCATGCCGGGCGGAATGAACGGCCGCCAACTGGCCGACGCGATCCGCAAGCGCCGTCCGTCGCTGAACGTGCTTTACACCTCGGGTTACACGGAAAACGCCATCGTGCACCACGGCCGGCTCGACCCGGGCGTCGCGCTGCTCAACAAGCCGTATCGCAAGAGCGATCTGGCGCGCAAAATCCGCGATGTGCTGGCAGGCCGCGCGG
Organism: Hyphomicrobiales bacterium; assembly: GCA_039649225.1. Lineage (GTDB taxonomy): Bacteria > Pseudomonadota > Alphaproteobacteria > Rhizobiales > Xanthobacteraceae > PALSA-894. The sequence continues at coordinate 1,576 of JBBWZU010000251.1, forward strand.
ATGTGGCTTGATCTTGAGATTGAGAATACCGACGTACCGGTCATGCCGGCGAAGAAAGCGTCATGGCGGGTGCCGTCGAGGCGTTCAAGGCGATGGCTGTCGAGAAGGCGCAGCGCGAGGCGCAGGAGAAGGAAGCCGAGAGCCGCGCCGCGGCCACCGCGCGCAAGGTCGAAATGCACAAGCTCGCCGATCAGTTCGAAACCGCGGTTGGCGACATCATCGACACGGTATCGTCCGCTTCCACCGCGCTGGAGGCCTCCGCCGGCACTTTGACCCATACCGCCGAAACCACCCAGCGCCTGTCCGGCGATGCCGCTGCGGCATCCGAGCAGGCGTCGGCCAATGCCCAGTCGGTCGCTTCGGCGACCGAGGAACTTGGCGCTTCGGTCAACGAGATCAGCCGCCAGGTCCACGAGTCGAGCCGGATCGCCGACGCTGCAGTCAAGCAGGCCGACACGACCAATCAGCGGATCAAGGCACTTTCGGAAGCCGCAGGCCGCATTGGCGACGTGGTGAAACTGATCACTGCGATCGCCGAGCAGACCAATCTGCTGGCGCTCAACGCCACGATCGAGGGGCGCGCGCCGGCGAAGCCGGCCGTGGGTTCGCGATGGTCGCCTCCGAGGTGAAGAGCCTGGCAACGCAAACCGCAAAGGCGACCGAGGAGATCGGCAGCCAGATCGGCGCCATGCAATCCGCGACACGCGAGTCGGTCGGCGCAATCGAGGAGATCGGCGGCACCATCGGCCGCATCTCGTCCATCGCGGCAGCCATCGCGGCTGCGGTCGAAGAGCAGGGTGCCGCAACCAGGGAAATCGCCCGCAACGTACAGGAGGCCGCCACCGGCTCGTCGCAAGTGGCCGCCAATATCGCGGACGTCAATCGCGGCGCCGGCGAGACCGGGTCGGCTTCGGCCGAGGTGCTGGGATCGGCGCAGTCGCTCGCACGCGAGAGCAATCAGCTCAAGACCGAGGTCGAGAAGTTCCTGATCCACCGTGCGCGCCGCCTGA
>JBBWZU010000293.1:0-5211 GCA_039649225.1 Hyphomicrobiales bacterium
ACCGACCGGCGCGCGGCGCATCGCCTGTTCGTGTTCTCGATCTTCTACCTGTTCCTCTTGTTTGCGGCCCTCCTGGTCGACCACCGCGGCGGCCAGGCGTCTTTCATTTCCTTGTGGCGCGCCGATCAGGCCGGCATCGGATCTGTGCGTCCCGACCTCCGACCCTGTCTCATCCCAACCGCATCCCGTTCCACCGCAGCCGACGCAGACGAGGTCTGACATGCGATACGGTCTCTTGCTCAGTGTTCTGATCGGTGCGGCAACACTCGGCGGCTGCACGGAAGGCGTCCTCGATCCGAAAGGGCCGATCGCCGCCGCGGAACGGCAAATCCTGTTCAACTCGCTCGGCATCATGCTGGCGATCGTGATTCCGACCATCCTCGCCACCCTGGGCGCCGCCTGGTGGTTTCGCGCGTCCAACCGGCGTGCCCGCTACATGCCGGACTTCGCCTATTCCGGCCGTCTGGAGCTGCTCGTCTGGTCGATCCCGATCATGACCGTGCTGCTGGTGGGCGGCGTCGCCTGGGTCGGCTCACACGATCTCGATCCGCCCAAGCCGATCGCCTCTGCGGTCAAGCCCGTCAGGGTTCAGGTCGTCTCGCTCGATTGGAAATGGCTATTCATCTATCCCGAGCAGGGCATCGCGAGCGTCAACCAGCTCACCGTTCCGGTCGACACGCCGGTCAGCTTCGAGCTGACGTCGTCGAGCGTGATGAACAGCTTCTGGGTGCCGCAGCTCGGCGGCCAGATCTACACGATGGCAGGGATGACGACGCGCATTCACCTGCAGGCCGATCATCCCGGAACGTACCGCGGCGCGTCGGCCAACTACAGCGGCGAAGGCTTTGCCGACATGCGCTTCAACGTTGACGCGGTGCCGGCCGAGCAGTTTGCGCAGTGGGTGAACACGACGCGCAGTGCCGGTCCGGCGCTCGACGCTCAGGCTTACGCCGACCTGGTCAAGCCGAGCAAGGCGGTTGCGCCTGTCACCTACCGTTCCATCGCGCCCGGTCTGTTCGCCAGCATCTTGAGCTCGACGATGCAGGCAGACGGCCTGTCACAGCTCACCAGCGTCACGTCACAGAGGACCGGACAATGAATCTCCTTGGCAAGCTGAGCTGGAGCGCAATCCCGTTTGACCAGCCGATCGTCATGGGCGCCTCGGGCGGCATGATCCTGGGCATCGTCTTTGTCCTCGGGTTGGTCACGTTGAAGGGATACGTGCCGTACCTGTGGCGCGAGTGGATCACTTCCGTCGACCATAAGCGCATCGGGGTGATGTATCTCGTGCTGGCGATGCTCATGCTGCTGCGCGGTTTCAGCGACGCGATCATGATGCGGGCGCAACTGGCGGTCGCGGCCGGCGGCGCGCAAGGATACCTGCCGCCCGAGCATTTCGACCAGATTTTCTCGGCGCACGGCACCATCATGATCTTCTTCGTGGCGATGCCGCTCGTGATCGGATTGATGAATTTCGCCGTGCCGCTCCAGCTCGGCATCCGCGACATGGCATTTCCGACATTGAATTCGGTCAGCCTGGGGCTCACCGCGTCGGGCATCCTTTTGACGAACGTCTCTCTGTTCATCGGTGAGTTCGCGAAGACCGGCTGGGTGGCCTATCCGCCGCTCAGCGAGCTGCAATTCTCGCCGGGAGTCGGGGTCGACTATTATCTCTGGTCGCTCCAGATCTCCGGCGTCGGCACATTGCTGACCGGAATCAATTTCGTCACCACGATCCTGAAAACACGCGCACCCGGCATGAGCTACATGCGCATGCCGGTCTTCTGCTGGACGGCGCTCGCCTCGAACCTGCTTATTGTCGCGGCGTTTCCGGTCCTGACTGCCGCGCTGTCGATGCTGTTGCTCGACCGTTACCTCGACTTCCACTTCTTCTCGGTCGACGCCGGCGGCAACGCAATGATGTACGTCAACCTGTTCTGGGTGTGGGGACACCCGGAAGTCTACATCCTCGTCCTGCCGGCGTTCGGCATCTACTCCGAGGTCAGCGCCACCTTCTCCGGCAAGCCACTGTTCGGCTACCGCTCGATGGTCGCAGCCACCATGGTGATTTGCGTTCTCGCCTACACGGTCTGGCTGCATCACTTCTTCACCATGGGCGCCAGCGCAAACGTCAACGCCTTCTTCGGGGTCGCGAGCATGATCATCGCGGTGCCGACGGGCGTAAAAATCTTCAATTGGCTGTTCACCATGTACGGCGGGCGCGTCCGCTTCACGGTACCCGTCCTGTGGACCATTGGCTTCATGGTGACGTTCGTGCTGGGTGGCCTGACCGGCATCCTGCTGGCTGTGCCCCCGGTGGATTGGCAGATGCACAACAGCGTCTTCCTGGTCGCCCATTTCCATCACGTCATCATCCCGGGCGTCGTCTTCGCCGCCTTCGCCGGCTACACTTACTGGTTTCCCAAGGCCTTCGGGTTCAAGCTCGACGAACGCTGGGGCCGGCGCGCGTTCTGGTGCTGGTTCATCGGTTTCCATGTCGCCTTCATGCCGCTCTATGTCCTCGGCTTGATGGGCATGACGCGGCGTCTGCAGCATTACGACGTCCTCGCGTGGCACCCGTGGCTGCTCGTCGCCGCGGCCGGTGTTGCCATCATCTTCGCGGGCATCGTCTGCCAGATCGTGCAACTCGTCGTGTCGATCGGCGCCCGTGAAGAGCTCCGCGACGTGACGGGAGATCCCTGGAACGGCCGCACGCTCGAGTGGTCGACGGCGTCGCCACCGCCGGCCTGGAACTTCGCCGTCCTGCCCCGCGTCGCCGAGCGAGACGCCTATTGGACCATGAAGAGGCTGGCGCGCGCAAAGCAAGGCGAGCCCGCTCAGGCGCGCGAGTACAGCGCGATTGAGCTGCCGAACAGCAGCGCTATCGGCCTCGTCACGGCATTCTTCGCGGTCGTCGGTGGCTTCGCCCTGATCTGGCACATCTGGTGGATGGCCGCGTTCGGAGTATTCGGCGCATTCGTCGCCCTCATTGTCTTCGCGTTCCGCGACGAGGACGAAGTCGAGATACCGGCTGAGCGAATTGGCCAGTTCGAGCGCATGCACAAGGCGGAGGTTACTCTATGAACATCGCTGCAGTCATCGAGGAAGCAGAGGTCCATCACGACACGGCCTCGAACGCCGGAGAGGCAGGCCCCGCGCCGAAGCGCATCGTCGTCGCCTACGGCTTCTGGATTTTCCTGCTGAGCGATATCGTGATGTTCTCGGCTCTCTTTGCCGCCTACGCGGTGCTTGCGCGGGCGACCGCCGGCGGTCCGGGAGGCGCCGAGCTGTTCAATCAAACAAGCGTCGCGATCGAGACCGCTTGTCTGCTCGCCTCGAGCTACAGCTGCGGACTGATGGCGCTTGCGATCGGTTCACGACGCCGCGGCGGCACTTATCTCTTCGCCCTGGTGACGTTCGTGCTCGGCGCCGCGTTCCTGGCCCTCGAGCTGCGCGAGTTTTCCGACATGATCGCGCGCGGTGCGACCCCGCAAAGCAGCGCGTTTCTCTCGGCCTTCTTCACGCTCGTCGGCTGTCACGGATTGCACGTGACGGCCGGGCTGATCTGGCTGGCGGTGATGATGGCTCAGCTCGCCATCAAGGGCCTTCGCGCCAATGTCGAGCGTCGCCTGATCTGCTTTTCCCTGTTCTGGCACGCGCTCGACATCGTCTGGGTTTGGCTGTTCACGGTCGTCTACCTGATGGGAGTCCACGCATGACCGACACGCATTACGATCGCGCGCCCGGAGATATCTCGATATCTGCCGACGCGGACAGGCGAACGCCGCCTGATGTGGGAATCTACACGATCGGACTGGCGCTCGCCGTGATCCTGACGGCCACGTCGTTCTGGGTGGCCAACACCTCATTGCTCTGGCCGCCAGGTGTAGCGCTGGGCCTTGTCGTGCTCGCCATCGCGCAGATGGGCGTGCACTTGGTGTTCTTCCTGCACATTACGACCGGGCCGGACAACACCAACAACGTGCTGGCGCTCGCGTTCGGCGTCCTCATCGTGCTCCTGGTCGTCATCGGCTCGCTCGTGATCATGACCAATCTGAACGACAGCATGATGCCGCCGTCCGAGCTGATGAATTTGCATATGCAGCACTGAGCGGCCTCACAGACCGACGAAACTGCCCGGAGCACTGTTGGATGCATACGAGCGCGGCGTCGCCTCGACTCAGCGGGACTTGGCCCGACGCACTGACTGCCGCGGGCCCGCCGTTGCTGTTTGCCCTTCGGCTGTGGGCTTCGGTCTGTCTCGCGCTGTTCGTCGCGTTCTGGCTCGAGCTCGACAACCCCTACTGGGCCGGCACCTCCGCGGCCGTCGTGTGCCAGCCGCAGCTCGGGGCTTCGCTGCGCAAGGGCTGGTTCCGCATGATCGGAACCATCATCGGCGCCGCAATGATCGTCGTGCTGACCGCGTGGTTTCCGCAGGACCGCATCGGCTTTCTTGGGCTCCTCGCCCTGTGGTGCGCCATCTGCGCTTTCCTGGCCACGGTGCTGCACAACTTCGCGTCCTACGCGGCGGCGCTCGCTGGTTATACCGCGATGATCGTCGCAGCAAACACGCTCGGCGCGACCGGAGGCGCGAGTCCGGACGTCTTCATGATCGCGGTCTTTCGTGCCAGCGAGATCTGCATCGGGATCGTGTGCGCCGGCATCGTGCTCGCCGGGACCGATCTCGGCGGCGCGCAGCGGCGGCTGGCAGCGTCATTCGCCGATCTGGCGGCCGCCGTCGCCGGCGGATTTGCCCGCACGCTGGACATGAATGGGCCGCAACGCCCGGATACACAAACCGTGCGTCGCGAGTTCGTCCGCCGTGTCATCGCGCTCGAACCGGCAGTCGACCAGGCGCTCGGGGAATCCAGCCATGTGCGCTATCACGCGGCGACATTGCGGACCGCCATGCATGGCCTGTTCAGAGCGCTCGATGGGTGGCGCGGAGTTGCGGCGCATCTCAGCCGCTTGTCGGACAACCTTAATCCGCAGGAGACGGAAACCATTCTGCGCAGCATTCCGCTCGAGCTGCGATCGGCGGGCGCGCCAGCACGCTGGCTGGCTGATCACATCGCCTTGCGCCGCGCTTGCGCTGAGGCGGTGCACAGACTGCTCGACCTGCCGGCACGCGCGCCATCACTGCGGCTGCTCGCCGATGAGAGCGCCAAGGTACTGGACGGCATTGTGCGTGTATTCGATGGGCTGATGCTG
>JBBWZU010000383.1:0-3606 GCA_039649225.1 Hyphomicrobiales bacterium
GCCGACCTCTGTAAGTGTAACTGCGGCGAGCTGGTTAGCGGGGAATAGGTCGCGGCGCGGAGCCCGTCGCCGCCGCACGAGCGCGAAGTGAAGGCAAGAAAGGCCCAATGGAAGACTCCATGAGCGGAAGCGAGTGCTGGCGTGTCGGTGTCTTGTTCTCCCAGACCGGCGTGACGGCCGCGATCGAGCGTTCGCAGCTCAACGCGACGCTTCTTGCGATCGACGAAATCAACAAGGCCGGTGGCGTGCTCGGCCGGCCGGTCCTGCCTGTCGTCTACGACCCCGCCTCCAATCCGAAACAGTTCAAGGCCCTGGCCGAGCGTCTTTTGACCGCGGACCGCGTCAGGCTCGTGCTCGGCTGCTACATGTCGAGCACGCGCAAAGCCGTTCTTCCGGTGGTCGAAGCCTATCGCGGGCTTCTCTTCTATCCGACGCTCTACGAGGGCTTCGAATATTCGCCGCATTGCATCTACACTGGGGCCGCGCCGAACCAGAATTCACTCCAGCTGGCGAAATTCCTTCTGCAGAACTACGGCAACAGGTTCGTGCTGATCGGCTCGAACTACATTTATCCTTACGAGTCGAACCGCATCATGGCCGATTTCATCGTGCAGTCGAAAGGCAAAGTGCTGGATGAGATGTATGTGCCGCTCGACGCGCAGGCCAAGGACTTTGACAAGGCGATCGCCAAGATCGATCGGCTGCGGCCCGATGTCGTGTTCTCGACGGTGGTCGGCAACTCGACTGCGATCTTCTACGAAGCCTATCGGCGTGCCGGCTTCGATTCCGCCAAGATGCCGATCGCCAGCCTGACGACCAGCGAAGCTGAGGTCGCCGAGATGAGCACCGATGCGGCCGAAGGTCATATCACGGCGGCGCCGTTCTTCGAGGTTCTGGCGACGCCGGCGGCGCGTAGTTTCGTCGGCGCCTACAAGCTGCGCTACGGCCCCGACGCGCCGGTGACGGCCGGCGCCGAGGCCGCCTACTTCCAGGTCCATATCGCGGCCGGTGCGCTCGGGCGCGCCGGGACCGATGATCCTGAACGCATTCTCCCCGAACTGCGCGAAGCCGAGTTCGATGCGCCGCAGGGGCGCGTGCGCATCGATCCAACCAACAACCACACCTATCTGTGGCCGCGGGTCGCGCGCCTCGATGCGCGCGGTTCTTTCCAAATCGTCTGGAATCCGGGCGTGCGGGTCAAGCCGGATCCTTATTGTATCGTGCCGAGCCTCGACGACTGGTCGGCCGACGGTCTGCAACAGATGCGAGCGTAGGGCGGAGGGGCGGGGCGTGGCCATTCAGATCCTGCGGGATCTTCGAGGTCTCCGTGTACAGATCATTCATCCGCCGGATGCCGAGGGCGTGAGCCTGATCGAGCATTTGCGGCGCATCGGTTGCACGGTCGAAGCCCAATGGCCGATTCCCGAGACGTTTTCCGACGCGGTTGATGTCGTGCTGCTGTCGATCGATCACGATTGCCGCGACGAGATCGTCAAGCTGTTGCGCAGCCAGACTGATCGCAGGCCGGTCCTGATCGCCGTCGTCGGCTATGAGAATCCATCGACGCTGCAACTCGTTCTGGAATGCGGTGCGCTGGCGGTGGTCGAGCGGCCGATCCGTCCCTTCGGACTGCTGACCAATCTTACGATCGCGCGCAGTCTGTGGCTGGAGCGGCAGAGCGCGGCGCGGCGCATTCGCAAGCTGGAGCAGAAACTCTCCGGGATCCAGAAAATCCAGAAGGCAAAATCGATCCTGATGGAGAAGCAGGGATTGAACGAGGACGACGCCTATCAAACCCTGCGCCGCCAGGCGATGGGAAAGCGCGTGCCGATGGAGGAAATGGCGACGGCCATCATCAACGCTAATGAGCTATTGCACTCGCGTCCGAAAGGTGATTGAATTTTTGTGCGTCGCGATGAGCTTGATTGCCGCGTGGCGCACATCGCCGGATCACCAACGACGTTGGTTCGGCACGGCTAGGTAGCCCGAAGGGTTCGGAAGAACCCGTCGGGCTTTTTTTGTGCCAACTTCCGGGCGCCGACGCGGTTGTCGTCGCCAGCCATTCGAAAATTCGATGCCGGGGCTCCGCTCCACGGCAGAGGGAGGCTTTGCGCCCTTTGGCGACGTCGACGCGTGCGCGTCGGCGGCGGGGGGAGAGGCGTGTCTCGCGAGGGTCAACAGGGGAACTCTTCAGATGTCACTCAATCGCCGCAGCTTCATCAAGACAAGTGCGCTTGCCACGGCCGGCGCGCTCTCGACGCCGTATTTTTTCATGCGCGACGCGCAGGCGGCGGGTCCCGTGAAGGTCGGGGTCCTGTTCTCGCTTACCGGCGGTCTCTCGATCATCGAGAAGTCGCTGCACGATGCCACCATGATGGCGATCTCCGAGATCAACGCCAAAGGCGGCATCAAGGGCGCAAAGATCGAGGCCGTCGTCGAGGACGGCGCCTCCGATCCAAAGACCTACAACGAGAAAGCCTCCAAGCTGGTGATCCAGAACAAGGTGCCGACGGTGTTCGGCTCGTATACCTCGGCAAGCCGCAAGGCGGTGCTGCCGGTGTTCGAGAAGCGCAACAGCCTGTACTTCTATCCGACCTATTACGAGGGCTTCGAATGCTCCAAGAACGTCGTCTACACCGGCGCCGTTCCGAACCAGCAGCTCTCCAATTTCATCCCGTGGATCATCAAGACGCTCGGCAAGAAGAAGTTCTTCATCGTCGGCTCGAACTACATCTATCCGCGCGAGATGGCCAAGGTGTCGAAGATCCTGATCGAGAAGAACGGCGGCGAGTGGATCGCGGACGAATATCTCGAGCTCGGCCATTCCGAATGGGGCTCGATGGTGAACAAGATCAAGACCTCGGGCTGCGATGTCGTGCTCTCGAACGTCGTCGGCGACTCGGTGGTCGCGTTCTATCGCGAATTCAAGAACCAGGGCCTGGCGCACGATAAGCTGCCGATCTGCGCCACCGTGACCTCGGAGATCGAGATCGCCGCGATGGGCGCCGAATACGCGGTCGGCAGCTACACGTCGTTTCCCTACTTTCAGGCCATCGATACCGACATCAACAAGGCCTTCATCGAGCGCTACCGCGCGTTCGTGAAGGACCCCAAGGCGGTCACGCACCACGCGCTCGAATCCTCCTACTTCCAGGTCTACCTGTGGAAGCAGGCGGCCGAGAAGGCCGCCGAGCTCACGCCGACGGCGATCCGCGACGCCGTGAAGGGCCAGGAGTTCGATGCGCCGAACGGGCACGTGAAGATCGAGCCCGAGAACCTGCACACTTATCTGACCCCGCGCATCGCGCAATGGCTTCCGGACGGGCAAGGGAAAATCATCGACGCCTACAAGGCGCCGGTAAAACCGCTGCCTTACGTTGCCTATGGCGAGACCGAGTCGAGCCCGTACTGCACCGCAAAGGGTCTCGACACAGCCAAGCTGAAGATCTGAGGCATCGGGGCTGGCGCTTGCGCGCCAGCCCTTGCGGCTTTCAGCGCCAGCTCCTGCCGCCTCGGCGGCAGCTCTCCTGCCGCCTTCAACGGCAGCTCAACACCCGGACGCGCGGCCCGCAATGATCGACGTTCTCTTCATCGGCCTCAGCCTCG
>JBBWZU010000444.1:0-3553 GCA_039649225.1 Hyphomicrobiales bacterium
TCATGCCGCTCGAATGCGCCAGCATGCGCTCGATGGCGAGATGCGTCTTGCCGGTATTGGTCGGCCCGAGCACCGCGGTCACGCCGGAGCCGCGCGCCGCGACATCGCGAGCCGAATGAGACGAAAAGGAAATGGCCATTAAGTTTCCGGGGAATGTTTCAAAGGAAGTTCAGCCGCGGCACCGCGTTGTCATTTCGACTGTTCGGCGATTCATTCGCCGATTTCATCCGCCCATGGGCGCCGGCGCGCATGGCGGATGTGGACGATCCACGCCTCTCCGGCTTCGATGCTCCAATAGATCAAATATGGGTATCGCCCGACAGGAAGTACACGCGTCTCTTGGACCTTGGAAAGGCGTCCAATTTGTGGATGACGGCCGATCAGCGAAAAGGCCTTGTCCATGGCTCGTTTGACGTTTCGTGCACCCTGCCGGCTGTGTTCGTCAAGGTAATGGAGGATGTCGCTCAAATCGTCCCGCGCACGCGCCGTATAGCGGACCTTCATAAACCGTGGCGTTTCCAGAGCGCCTCGATTTCCGCGTCGGGAACAAACTCGCCCCTGCGCGCCTGTTCCAGGCCCTCGAGAATGGCGCCGCGCGTCTCATCGTCGATCGGTTCGATTTGTGAATCGTCGCCCGTCATCGACAACAGCATGATCGCGACCGAGTCCTGCTCATCCTCGGGAAGCTCACGCGCCTTCGCGAAGGCCTTTTCGAGCAACTTGGTCATGTCGCGACATCCTCTCAGACCATTCCGGTGTAGCATGAACAGCCCCGCGGAACCACCCACGTGTCATTTGCGGGGCACAAGCCACCCCTGATAGCCGACGATCGGCCCGGTCCACGGATGGCGAATTTCGACATGGAAACTAAACCGGCCGTCTTCGGCATATTCATATGAGTCGCCGCCCGGCGCGAGCCAAAGCGGCAAGGGAATTCCGAGCACGGACCAACGGCGCACGACCAGCCGCAAGCGGCCGTCATCCAATACCAGCGCCATGCCGACTTTTAAGGGACCGAAGCGCTCGCACAGCAGCCACTCGTCGCGCCCGCGTCCCTGCTCCTGCGTCGAGTGGAACGTGCGGCCCGCGAAGGTGCGGGTCCAGCGCTCGCGTCCGTTCTCGAGCTTGAAGTCAACGCGCACGGGTATGTTTTCGCCGGCCAGCGGAAATCCGACGATCGCCGCCACGACACGCGCGAGCAGACCGCGACCGCGCGTCACGTTCGCGCGGCCTTCCGCCGCCATCGCGCCCTTGATATCGTGCATCTCGCGTAGTGGTGCCGCCATCGCGTGGTAGGCATCACCAAGCAGACGGCGATAGAGCGCCAGCGCCGGCGCTTCCGCCGTCACGTCGCGCCGGCCGGTCACGATGGCGCGGCGCGCGAAGAGGGCTTCGTAATCGGTAAGCTCGAGATCGACCGTCGCAGGACGCGCACCGGATGCAGGCCGTTTGCCATGAAGGCAGTGGCGGACGAATGCTTCGCACGCCATCGCGGGAATCAAAGGGCCATCATTGCCTTCGGCGATCATGTGCCAACTTCGCTCGATCGGGGCGCCGCTCTCATCCGCGCCCTGAACCGCAACGTACATGCCACCACGATGCTCGCCCCAGCGCAGCACGTTGATGGCGCGGTACATCAGGCCGGCGAGCGGTGCCATAGAGGGAAACAGTTTGAAGCGCACTGCCAGAGCGCACAGGTTCAACATGCGATGCAGGATTTCGGGCACCGGCCCCGCGCCCATCCAGATCGCATGCAGGCCGGGCCAGAGAGCCGGCAGCACCTGAAGGTCCGGCACGTCGACCAGGGAGAAGCGGATGTTGCTCAGCGGCAAACGTCCGGGCGGCGCGACGGTATAGCGGCGCGTCTCCGCCAGGCCGTAGCCAATGGCCTTCTCGCCGTCACGGATCAGTGCCACCGGCTTGCCTGCATAGCCCGCAATCGCGTGGATGACGTTCTGCCCGACGCCCGCGTAGGGCGAGGGCGCAATGCCGCCAGCGATCGTGTCAATGCGCGTCATGCCATGGCCGAGTCGCCGCACCACCGCGGCGGTGAGCACCGGAAAGCTCGACGCGCCCGACAAGACAAACACGCCACGCGCGCGCGCTGCCGCATCGAATTGCGCGATGCCTTTGACGAAGTCCGAACCGTCGGCAAGATCGAGATAATCGATGCCTTGCGCGATCGCGGCGCGCACGAGCGCGTAAGGGTTGCGGTAGATCTGGAACGGTCCGCTGGCGTCGACGACGATGTCGGGCTTCAAACTGGCGAGTTGCGCTTCGGCATCGCCGTCGCGGTCGAAGCGGCGCGGCAGGAGCGTCGCACCCGCGTCGAGAGCGGCGCAAAACTGCTCGGCTTTCTTGAGCGACCGGCCCGCGACGATCAGCGTCAGGCGCGCGTCATCGGCGAGAAGCCGCGCCAGCCTGCCGCCGAACGTGCCGTAGCCGCCGAGGATCAGGACACGCAGTGCACTCATGCCAAAAACCTGTCGGCATGGCGCGAGTCGGGCCGATAGCAACTGTCGCGCTTGCCGAACCACTTGAGCCGGTTGCGCGCGACCCACGCGTAGATGCGGTCACGCAAGGCGAGCGGCACGATGCGAAACACGACCGCAAGCGACCATGGCAGACCGAGACCTTTGGCGATGCGGATCGCGGCTTCGGATTTGAAGAACGCCACGCCGCCGGCGATGAGGATCATCGTTTCGTAGTCCTGCGGATCGAGGCCGTAGTGGGCATAGAGCGCCGTGCCGAGCGGCGATTGCGCGGCCAGAAGACGAAAAGCGCCGGCCTTGTCGTGACGCAACACGAAGTTCGCGGACGTCGAGCACAACACGCAAAGCCCATCGAAAACGATGATCGGCTTGTCGTCCGCAAACGGCGGAACGGCGCTGTCCTGGCGGTAACCGTAGGCCGTCCGCATGGAGGAGTTGTCGAACGCGCCGTGCCGAATTGCAACAGGCACGCCGGCGCATCGCGAAGCATGATGGATGTCGATTCACTCCTACCGAAACATGCTCCAGCGTTAACGAGACGAACAGGCGCGGAACGAAGCGCGTCCGAATCGGCTCTGCGCGATTCGCCAAGCCGCGCGCTTAATTCTTCGTCATGTCGCGAAACGTGACAGCGCAAATCGCCGCCACGTTAACAACACGAACGCGCCACGAACGAAGCGCGAGCGAATCGGCGTTACGCGATTCGCGAAATTGAGAGTTTAATTCTTCGCTATCGCGACGTTCTCGGTAAGGCGCGTTGGCTCCGGCACCGCGGGCGGATCGTAACGCGCGCAGAATTGTTCGATTCTCGCGGAGCGAAAGTCGGCCAGGCGCGCAAACAACTCCTCGTCCGGCCAATTCCACCAGGCAATGCGCAGCAACCTTTCGGCAATGTCGCGCGAGAAGCGTTCGCGGATCGGGCGCGCCGGAACACCGCCGACGACCGTATAGGGCGGCACGTCGCGGCTGACGACGGCGCCCGCCGCGATGACCGCGCCGTCGCCGATGGTCACGCCGGGCAGGATGATGGCGCCATGGCCGATCCAGCAGTCATTGCCGAC
>JBBWZU010000460.1:0-3595 GCA_039649225.1 Hyphomicrobiales bacterium
AGAAGCGCGGTCCCGGCTCGGTCAATGTGCCGATCGTGGCCGACGGCGTGCTGGTCGAGCCGGGCGATGTGATCGTCGCCGACGGCGACGGTGTGCTCGTCATCCCGCAGGCACATCTTGCCCGCACACTCGAGGGCGCACGACAGCGCGCGGGACGGGAAGTCGCCATCCGGCAGCGGATCAAGGCCGGGGAGTCGCTGTTCGAGATACTGAATATGGATGCGGCCGTGAAGGCGGCGGGCATCGCGGTGGTCGACAAGACGTGGCGGGAGATTAAATAAAACTCCGTCATGCCCGGACTTGTTCCGGGCATCCACGTCTTTTTTCTTTTCCGCGAAGCAAGACGTGGATGGCCGGAACAAGTCCGGCCATGACGGAGTGTGGTACGACTTCTTGCGCTCGCTCGCTCGCTCGCTTGCTCGCGCGTCGCGAGCCTTAGCGCGTGGCCGTGAACCCGATAGCAATCGGCTGGCTGACCGGTGCAGAGCCAGCCGCAACATCCGGCGCGAACGGCATGTAGTCTTCATCGCCGCAACGATCGACAATCACCGCGCCCTGCGACTTCACGAATTCGTAGCCCCGGAAGTACAGCGCATAGCGAGCCTGGTGCATGGAATCGCTGCTGCGCAGGCACATCCGCCAATCGCCGGGCGAGACTGGATGTGCCGCCCGGATGCGCGACACCTGCGGTGTGCCTGGCATTTTTGCCTCGGAAAACGCGTTTTGCACCGCGCGAATAACGATCGGGTTACTTGCGGCCGGCGGATTGGACACCTGGTATGGCCTCACGTCCCCGCATGAGGTCAGCAATAACAGGATGATGCACGCGCGCAGCACGGCGGTTGCCCCTCAACACCCGCCGTTAGCATATCGCGCCGAACAACCGCAACGCTAGTGATTAAGCCGCCGCCGCAAGACGCATGACGGAGTGTGGTATTACTTCCTGCGCTTGCTCGCCGCTTCCTCCCGTGCCGCGGCCCGTTCCGGCGGCGGGTAGGGCCCGCGAAACCCGAGAATCTGGGAAATCTGCTCGGCGGCCTTGAGGGTCAGCTGCTCGATGTGCGCGCGCGTGGCCAGCATGCGCGCCGTTGGACCCGCGATCGTTACCGAGCAGCTGGCGTGGCCGGTTTCGTCGAAGCACGCGCTCGCGATGCCGGTTGCGCCATCGATGATGCCGTTGGCATCCACCACCACGCCGCGGCGGCGGATTTCCGGAAACAGCGCGATCAATTCCTCTTTTGATGACGTGTCGTAGGTGAATTTCACGAACTTGGTCTGTGCCAGATACTTCGTCTGTACGCTCTTCGGCAGGAAGGCGAGCATCGCCTTGCCGGCCGCCGTGCAATAGAGCGGCCGGCGGTTGCCGACCTGGACCGCAAAACGCAACGGCTTTTCGGACTCGATGACGTCGACGTAGGAAATCTCGTGGCCCTCCTCGGACAGGACGCCGAGCAGGATCGTTTCGCCGGTTTCGGCCGCGAGCCATTCGAGCACCGGGCGGACGCTTTTGGGAAACGAACGCGCCTGGCCGAGGCTGGCGCCGAGTTTCAGCGCCTGAGCGCCGAGCGTGTAGCGCCCGTCATGGCCGCGCACATAGTGGCCGCCTTCGAGTGCCTTTAGCAGGCTGAACACGCTGGTCTTGGGCAACTGCAGCTGCTCGCTCAGCTTGGCCAAGGTCAGGCCTTCGGGCTCGGTCGACAGCGCCTGCAGGATATCCATGACGCGCAGCACCGAACGCGGGCCAAAGGCCCGCTCCGCATCATCGCGGTCTTGCTTCTTTCGCGGCATGAGGTTCTTAACTCCTTGCCTCTTCTATCCCATTCGCGCGCGATCAGCGAAAGGGCAGGGTTTTAGACCGCCGGGAACGGCGCCTCCGCGGTGGCGCCAAGCGAGACCAGCAGCGCCAGCAGGGCGTCCTCGATCTCGACCCCGTCCTGCGCGGCTGCGGCGCGCAGCTCGGCCGCCCGCTCGCCCGGAATGCGGCCATGCGCTCCGGCTGCAGCATGATAATGAGTGGTCCAGGCGCGCATGGTCTGCGCGAACGCCTCTGCTCCGGCCAGCGCCGCCGGATCGAGCACGAAACCGAACGCGCCGACCCCGCCGGGGGCGCCGCCCTCCGACAGCAGCGGCCGCGCGCCGGTGAGGGCGCCGGCCAGAACCTCCACGATCATGGCGAGCGCCAGCCCCTTGTGACCGGCCGCCGGCAATAGCGAGCCGGCGAGCGCCGCCACCGGGTCGGTGGTCGGAGCGCCTTGCGCATCGATCGCCCAGCCGGGCGGGATCGGCAGGCCATCGCGCTCGGCGACGTGGATCTTGCCGCGCGCGACGTTGCTCATGGCAAAGTCGACCACGAAGGGCGGGCCGTCGGGCCGCGGTGCCGCAAAGGCGATCGGGTTGTTGCCGATCGCGGGCCGGGTCGCGCCTTCGGGCGACATCACCGGCTGGGTGACCTGCGACAGGAACGCGACCTTGCCGTACTCGGCGACATCAAAGAGATGCGAGCCGAGCGCGCCGAGATGTCCGGCATTGCGGATCAGGAAGGGCACGAACGGCCGCTCCGGGGAGAGCGCATCGAGCGCATGCGCGAGGACACGCGGGGCCACGATCTGGCCGAGGCCGAGATCGGCATCGACAGTCAGGACCGTGCCTTGCCATGTGTACTGGATATTCGGCCTTGGGTTCAGGCCGCCGCGCGTGAGCTGGCGCCAGTAGGAGGGAAGCCGCGCGACGCCATGGGTGCGCACGCCGGTGATGTCGGCCAGGATGAGGCGCGTGGCGGCTAAAGCCGCGGAGGCATCATCCAGTCCGGCGCGGTGGAAGATCGTCGCGACCCAGGCCTCAAGCGCCGGCAGCGAGATGTTCGTCCCCATCGATCGACCTTCGTGGCGGGATTGTTGGCGTGGCGCGAGCGCTTAGCGGTGATCGGGAATCTGGCAAATGTCGAGCGGCTTTTGTCGGTCACGATGGTGGCCGCGGCCTCACACCCGTGCTCGCGGCGACCGCTGCAGTTCCAAACGACCGTGCTCTGCTCTCCGATCAACTCACGAGCAGCGCTTCGCTCTCACGCGACTGGTCATGCGTCGGGTCTTGCGTCAGGTCTTGCCGGATCATGACGCCGGTCACGCCGACCAGGGTGCGCAGTTTGCGCGCGAGCCGCTCGACACTTTCCAAGTCACGCGTCTCGATCGTGGCGCGGATCGCGTACCGGCCGGCGCTTTCGCGCGCGCTGACGGCAGCGAGCTTCAGGCCGGCGACCCGCACGTGGTCGAGACATCGGCCCAGCACCGCATAGAGGTCGCCGGCCAAAAGCTCCAAAACGTACATGCGCGGGTTCCTTTCCAGCATGAATGTACTGGCTGAAGTGTCTTATTGTGTTCTTTGTTTCTGGCCCATAAGCTGATTGGCAGGTCGTTCATTCTGGATATTGACCGGATAACGAGAATGGATTTCTGCCAATGAGCAAGGTATCCGGCAAGGCCGAGCCGGCGGCCGCGCGCCGCAAGCAGGCGCATGAGATCGACGAGACGGACCGGCGGATCTTGCGCGCGCTGCAGCAGGATGCGCGCCTGACCACCGTGCAACTGGCCGAGCAGAT
>JBBWZU010000481.1:0-11202 GCA_039649225.1 Hyphomicrobiales bacterium
CCATCACGACGCGCGGACAGCCCGCGACCTTGGCCGGGACCGCATTCATCAGCACCGAGGACGGATAGGCCGCGGTGCCGCCCGGCACATAGAGCCCGACGGCCTCGATGGCGGTCCAGCGGTGACCGAGCTCGACCCCGAGCGGGTCGGTCCAGCGATCGTTCTTGGGAAGCTGACGGCGGTGATAGGTCTCGATCCGGTCGCGCGCCAACGTGAGCGCGTCGAGGGCGGCGGGATCACACGCGCCGGCCGCGGCGTCGAGCTCGGTGGGGGTTACCCGCATGCCGATGGCGGCAAGATCGACGCGATCGAATTTTTCGGTCAGTTCAAGCAGCGCCGCATCGCCGCGCGCCGCCACATCCGCGATGATCGCCCGCACCGCCTGCTCGACATCGGCCGACGCCTCGCGCTTGGCATCCAGAAAGGTGCGGAAATGGACGGCAAAGTCGGCGGAACGGGCGTCGAGGCGGATCGGCATGCTGGCGGTCCTGGCGGACCCGCGGCCCGCATGACCCGCTCAATGGCTTGCGGGCAAATGGCCGTCAAGCTCAGACCTGCAAGCTCAAACCTGGTTGACGACGTGCTCCGGGCGCGCCTTGACGTCCCAGGTCGGCCCCAGATCGGTCAGCTCGCATTCGAGGCACTCGACCTCGAGGCGCAACGCCGCCCCACCGGAGAAGATCAGCGTCACCGTGCCGGCCGGGGCGTCGGTCTCATCATACTCGACAGCCAGCAGGTTCAGGACCGTATCCTTGGCCTTGCAATCCATGTTGCGGCAGCGCACCGCCATCACGCGGTCGAACCGCAATGCGGTGCGGCGGCGCTTGTAGCAGGGGTCGTCGCAACCACAGGCCTCCCAGTCGAACCGGTTCATGCCGATGACGAGCCGGTGCTCCGACGGTAGCCATACGACGTCGGCCACCGTGACCACCGCGTCCTGCAGATGGGTCGAAACGACCGCAATGTCGTCCGGATCGAGGGCGATGAGTTTCAATGGTTGCATGGGCCAAAGCTTGATGTTTCGGTGCGTTGTCCAGTACTTGGGGTCTACCTTAGAACGGCGCAAGGCGTGAGTTAACGTATGACCGCTTCGTTTGGCAACGCCCTCACGGCACCGGCCGTCGCGCGCAACCGCGATCCGATCCTGGCGGTATTGCGGGATGTGCTGCCGGCGGCCGGAACCGTGCTGGAAATCGCCAGCGGGAGCGGCGAGCACGCGATCCATTTTGCCGCCGCCCTGCCCCATCTGGTCTGGCAGCCGACCGACCCGAACGCTGAGGCCCGCGGCAGCATCGCGGCCCATGCGGCGCATGCCGGACTTGCGAACCTGCTCCCGCCGCTCGAGCTCGACGCCTCCGCGCCGACCTGGCCGGTCACCCGCGCCGACGCGCTGGTGTCGATCAACATGATCCACATCGCGCCCTGGCGCGCCACGCAGGGCCTGATGGCCGGCGCCGCCCGCGTGCTGCCGGCAGGCGCGCCGCTTTATCTTTACGGTCCGTATCGGCGGCACGGCCTGCATACCGCGCCGAGCAACGCGGCCTTCGACGAGAATCTCAGAGCACGCGATCCCGCATGGGGCGTGCGCGATCTCGATGAGGTCGTGGCGCTTGCCGCCGGGCATGGCCTCACGCTGCAGCACAGCGTCGCGATGCCGGCGAACAACCTGAGCGTCATCTTCCGCCGCAACCCGTGATCGAAACCCTTGCGGTAGAGGGTTCGTCCGCTATATCCGGTGCGGTTCGTTTTCCAAGGATCCTGGGCAGAGACATGACCGACGCTGACGTGAAGACCCCTGAGACCGCCGAAACCCATTCGTTCCAGGCCGAAGTCGCCGAATTGCTGCGGCTGATGGTGCATTCGGTCTATTCCGAGACCGACGTATTCCTGCGCGAGCTGATCTCGAATGCGTCGGACGCCTGCGACCGGCTGCGTTACGAGGCGATCGCCCGGCCCGACCTGACCGCCGACGGCGCGCCGCTCGCCATCCACATCACGCCGGACAAGGCCGCCTCCTCGCTGACCATCGTGGACAACGGCATCGGCATGGACCGGCAGGAGCTGATCGACAATCTCGGCACCGTGGCGCGTTCCGGCACACGCGCCTTCATCGGCAAGCTGGCCGAGGCCAAGGACGGCACCAGCCTGATCGGCCAGTTCGGCGTCGGCTTCTACGCGGCCTTCATGGTGGCGGACCGCATCGTGGTCACCAGCCGCCGCGCCGGCTCGAGCGAGGCCTGGGTCTGGACCTCGACCGGCGGCGCGGGCTTCGAGATCGCGCCCGCCGGCGAGGAGGCCGCCAAGCGCGTGCCACGCGGCACCGAGATCGTGCTGCACCTGAAGGACGACGCGAAGAAGTATCTCGAGACCTATGAAATCCGCCGCGTGGTCTCGACCTATTCGGATCACATCCTGTTCCCGATCGAGCTGACCGAGCCCGCCGGCAAGGACGCCGACGGCAAGGAAACTGAAGCAAAAACCGATCAGATCAATTCGGCCAGCGCGCTGTGGCAGCGCTCCAAGTCCGAACTGACTGCCGAAGACTACGCCAAGGCCTATCAGACCATCGCCCACGCCTTCGACGAGCCCGCGATGACGCTGCACTACCGCGCGGAAGGAAGATATTCCTACGCCGTGCTGCTGTTCGCCCCCTCGCAGCGGCCGTTCGACCTGTTCGATCCCTCGCGCAAGGGCCACGTGAAGCTTTACGTGCGCCGTGTCTACATCACCGACGACGCCGACCTGATGCCGTCCTATCTGCGTTTCATCCGCGGCGTGGTCGACAGCGAAGACCTGCCGCTGAACATCTCGCGCGAGATGCTGCAGAACAATCCGCAGGTCATGGCGATCCGCAAGGCCATCTCCGGCCGTGTCCTGTCCGAACTGGAAAACCTCGCCGAAAAAGATGCCGAAAAATTCGGCAAGATCTGGGAGGCGTTCGGCCCGGTGCTGAAGGAAGGCATCTATGAGGACTTCGAGAAGCGCGACCAGTTGCTCGCGCTCGCGCGCTTCGACACCACGACCGGCAAGGCGCGCACGCTCAAGCAATATGTCGCCGACCTGAAGGAGAACCAGACCGAGATCTATTATCTGGTCGGCGAGAGCGCGGAGCGGCTCAAATCCAATCCCAAGCTCGAAGCGGCGCGCGCACGTGGCATCGAGGTGCTGCTGCTGAGCGATCCGGTCGATGCATTCTGGACCTCAGGCTCGCTCGATTTCGGCGGCAAGCCGCTCAAGTCGTTAAGCAAAGGCGATGTCGATTTCAGCCTGGTGGCGCCGCTCGACGACAAGAAGGACGAGCCGAAGGCGGACGAAGACAAGACCGACGAGGCGACCGTGATCGCCGCCGTGAAGCTGGCGCTCGGCGAGCGGGTGTCGGACGTGCGCGCCTCGCAGCGCCTCGCCGACAGCCCGGCGTGTCTCGTGGCCTCCAAATCCGGACCGGACCTCGAAATCGAGCGGCTGCTGTCGCGCCAAAGCCGCGGCGTCGGCGCCAAGCCGGTGCTCGAGCTCAACATGAAGCACGCGCTGGTCAAAGCAATCGGCGGCGCCCAGAAGGAAGCACATGAGGCCGATGTGAATGATCTGTCGGCGCTGCTGTTCGAGCAGGCGCAGATCCTCGATGGAGAGGTGCCGGACGACCCGGCGGCTTTCGCCGCGCGGATGAACCGGCTGGTGGTGCGGGGGCTTTCGGCTTAAGGCCCCGTTAACCGCTGATCCGCTCCACTGTTGCGCCGCAGCGGCCGAGCTTGTCCTCGAGCCGCTCGAAGCCGCGGTCGAGGTGATAGACGCGGTTGACCATGGTCTCGCCTTCGGCCGCGAGCGCGGCGATCACCAGCGAGACCGAAGCACGCAGGTCGGTCGCCATCACGGGTGCGCCGGTGAGCTTGTCGACGCCCTCGATGGTGGCGTTCTGCCCGTCGAGCGAAATGCGCGCGCCGAGCCGCGCCAGCTCCTGCACATGCATGAAGCGGTTCTCGAAGATCGTCTCGGTGATGCGCGAGGTGCCCTTGGCGCGCGTCATCAGCGCCATCAATTGCGCCTGCAGGTCGGTCGGGAAGCCCGGATGCGGCTCGGTCGTCACCTCGACCGGACGGATGTCGCCGCCGTTGCGCGCCACGCGAACGCCCGCATTGGTGACGGAAATCTCCGCGCCGGTCTGCGTCAGCGTATCGAGCGCGGACTGCAGCAGTTCCGGCCGCGCGCCTTCCAGCAGCACGTCGCCGCCGGTCATCGCGACCGCCATCGCGTAGGTGCCGGTCTCGATGCGATCCGGCAGCACCGAATGGCGCGCGCCGTTGAGCCGCGATACGCCCTGCACGACGATGCGCGAGGAGCCGGCGCCAGAAATCTTCGCGCCCATCTTGATCAGGCAATCCGCGACATCGACCACTTCGGGCTCGCGCGCCGCATTCTCGATCATGGTCTCGCCGCTGGCGAGCGCGGCCGCCATCAACGCCGTATGGGTGCCGCCGACCGTCACCTTGGGAAAGTTGATCTCGCCACCCTTCAGGCCATCCTTCGTCTTGGCGATCACATAACCGGCTTCGATCTCGATGGTGGCGCCGAGCCGTTCCAGCGCCATGATCAGCAAGTCCACCGGTCGCGTGCCGATGGCGCAGCCGCCCGGCAGCGAGACCTTGGCCTCGCCCATGCGGGCAAGCAGCGGACCGATCACCCAGAAGCTCGCGCGCATCTTGGAGACGAGCTCATAGGGCGCGGTGGTGTCGACGATGCGCGCCGCAGAGATGTGCAGCGTCTGCCCGCGATAATCCTCATCGCCGGGGCGCTTGCCTTTCACCATGATGTCGACGCCGTGATTGGACAGGATGTGCTGGAGCTGCCCGACGTCGGCAAGGCGCGGAACGTTTTCCAGCACCAGTGTGTCGTCGGTGAGCAGGCTCGCGATCATCAGCGGCAAAGTGGCGTTCTTGGCGCCGGAAATCGGAATCGAGCCGTGAAGCGGCTTGCCGCCGACGATGCGAATGCGGTCCATAAGTTCCCCGTGCTGGATTCGGCGTGCCGCCGGTCTACCCGTTCGGTTTGTCGGCGGCAATTCCGGCGGAATCGTGAGGTTCGGCCGGCTCCTGGCGGATTTCGGCGCGGCTGCGGGCCTGCGCCTTGCGGCGCTTCAGATTTTCCCGCAAGGCGGCCTGCAGCCGCTGCTCGCGCCGCTCTTTCTGGGTCAGTTTGGGCCGTTCGGTCATCGGCGTTAAACTAGAGTGAGATGAGGCCGCCGGGAAGGAAAACACATGACTGATTTTGGGGCCCTGCTGTTGCGCTTTTCCTATGCGGTCGCGGCAAATGACGGAGCTGGATTCTCGGCCTTGTTCACCGAAGACGGGGTCTATGACGATGGCTTTTTCGGCGAATATGCCGGGCGCGCGGCCATCGCCAAAATGCTGCAGCACTTCCACGACACCGGCTCGAACTATCGCTGGGACTTCTTCGATCCGATGAGCGATGCCCACGCGGGCTATGCGCGCTACCGCTTCAGCTATGCGTCCGGCATGCCCGGCGCGGAGGGCAAACCGGTCGTATTCGAGGGTATTTCGTTCTTCCGGTTCCAGGGCGGCCTGATCGCCCGCTACGCCGAGGCTTTCGACCGCGGCGTGGCGCTCGCCCAGCAGGATTTCGCCGCCGAGCGGATCAAGAAGGTCTTGCTCAAGCTGGCGGCCCGGCAAAACGCCGGGGTCGGGGCGCAGGAGCATCTGGCGCGGTTTGGGTAACGCACACCCGCGCTTGCGCCTCGTGCCCCCTTGTGGCAAAGGATCGCCCATTCCCGGGCGTGATTTGCCTTGTTTCGCCGCCGGAATGCGGTGGTACGCCGCCGGAATGCTGCCGTAGCTCAGTGGTAGAGCACTTCATTGGTAATGAAGAGGTCGACAGTTCAATCCTGTCTGGCAGCACCATCCTCTTTACCTTCGGGCGCGCCGGTCGTGGCCGACGTCCTCCGGGACCCCGCCGACCGGGTGTGATACCAAGCAGCCGAAAAGCCTTGCAGAAGGATCGCTTGCTTGGACCAGGGAACCACACGCTATCGCCGCGACGGTGCCATCGGTCACGTCCTGTTCGACCGGCCGCAGGCGCGCAATGCCATGACCTGGGCGATGTATGACGAGCTCGCCGCCATCTGCCGAAAGGTCAACGAGGAGCCCGGTCTGCGCGCCGTGACGTTGCGCGGCGTGGGCGGCAAGGCCTTCATCGCAGGCACCGACATCGCCCAGTTCTCGACGTTTCGCACCGGCGAGGACGGCATCGCCTATGAAGCGCAGGGCGAGGCGGTGCTCTCGGCGATCGAAGCCATCCGCGTGCCGACTCTGGCCGTCATCGATGGCTGGTGCGTCGGCGGCGGGCTTGCGATTGCGGCCTGCTGCGACCTGCGGATCGCCACACCATCGGCGCAGTTCGGCGTGCCGATCGCCCGCACGCTCGGCAATTGCCTGTCGGTCGCGAACTACGCCCGGCTGATCAACGGATTCGGCGCCAGCCGCACGAAACGCATCCTGCTGCTGGCCGAGATGCTGACAGCCGCGGAGGCGCGCGACTGCGGCTTCCTGTCCGACGTGGTGGAGGCCGACGCGCTCGATGCGCGCGTCGCCGAGCTCACCGAGCGCCTCGCCACAAGCGCGCCGGTGACCATGCGCGTCAGCAAGCAGGCGATCGGCCGCATCTTGAAGTCAGCCACGGTCGACGGCGACGACCTTGTGCGCGAATGTTACGCCAGCGACGACTTCCACCTCGGCGTCGCGGCCTTCCTCGCCAAGCGCAAGCCGGATTGGACCGGGCGCTGACCTGCCACCATGCGCAGAACGTGCCTTCCGCCGAAGTTGCTAGTCGGCTCTGAACATCGCGGCCCGCTCCGTCTGCGGAGCGGCGAGCAGCGGCGCGACGTTGTACCAGATCACCGTGTGAAACGCCGCGAAAGCCACAAGGATCGCGCCCAGCAACAATTTTGTCCGCAGCATCATGCCCCGGCTCCCGCCACGGCCGTGATGGCATCACGCCACGATGAGTTTTCTCCCCGAGCCGCTGCCGCGACTTCGAACCGCCGGTCGCGCTCCTGCGGCGATTCAATGAGGTGCGCATAGCGGCGGATCTCCCGCTCGGCATTGCGCCTGCGCGATTCGTGGAGCCCCTGGAGCAGCCATGTAAAAGCATTCATCTGTGCAATCCCGCATTTTTCAAATCCGCGAGTTCGATACAGCGGGTGGGCGGCTTGGGTCTGTGACCTTCGTCACACTCGCATTCACGTCTTTGGGAGCGACCGCCGGCCTGAAACGTGCGAAAGTCGATCGCCGGAACCCTACCGCCGCCCCGTCGTTATGCAGCGGAACCCGCGGGAGACAAACGTGGCCAAACGCAAGGCGCCCGCGCGCGGCGAAGCCCATATCGGCAAGCGCGTCGTGTTCGACGAGGCGACGTGGGCTGCGGTCGATCTTTATGCGCGCGACAGCATGAGGACGTTTCAGGAATTGGCGGACGAGGCGTTCGCCGATCTGCTCAAGAAACACGGGCGTCCGGCCGACCTGCGGGATGCGTTACGCCGCAGCGCGCGCGCCATCGGGGCGAACGACAATCCGGGCGGTTCGCGCCGCGCCAGATAGACTGCGCTGTCGGCTGCTCAGCTCCCGTTGCGGTCCTGGATGTTCGGAAACGTGTAGTCCTTCCAGCTCGCCGGCTTCTGCTTGACGAGGCCGATACGGTGCATGTACTCGGCCCAGAGCATGCTGCGCCGAGGGGTTGCGGAAAAGACCGCGCCCGGCTGCTTCATCACGGCCACAAGCTCATCGACCGAGATCTTCTCCTTGGTGTTGGCGAGATAGATTTCCGCGGCCGTCTTCGGATCATTGGCGACCATGCCGCTTGCCTCGTCGAGCGCCGCGATGAAGGCCCTGATCTTGATCGGATTGGCTTCGACGAAGCGCTGCGACGCCCAGCAATTGCTGACCGTCGCCGGACCGCCGAGCACCTCGGACGACACGAACACCGTGTGCACGAGCGGCGACTTCATCGCGATATCCTGGAACGGCGGGATCGAGAAATGACTGTTCACCTCGTGCTGCGGATTGAGCAGCGCCTGCAAGGCTTCCGGATGGCCAAGCTGCACCTGGTTGCTGTCGAGCCGGCCATGCTGGCCCGGACCGAAGGCCTGCTCGAGCGCGATCCCCATCATCATCGCCTGCATCGAGACGCGGATGGTCGGCACCGCAATGCGGTCGTTCGGCCCGAAATCCTTGATCGATTTGACGCCCGGATTGCGCGTCAACATGCGGAACGGCACGCCCGCCATGCCGGCGACCGATTTGACGCCGCCGTTCGTCTTGCTCCAGGCGAGCAGCATGTTGGAGACGCCGGTGATCGCCATGTCGATCGAATTCGACAGCAAGGCTTCGGTCATCACGCCGCCCGAGGTGATGATCGAGTATTTCACCTTGATGTCGGCAAGGCCGAGCGCCGCGGCGTGCTTCTCGACGAGCTTGCCCTCCTCCATCAGGATCGCCTGCATGTAGACGAGGCCCGGCTGGCGCGCGATGTGGAATTCGTTTGTCTCCGCCGCGGTCGCGGGAGCTGCTGCGCCGCCAAGGCAGGCCGCGAAGACAGACGCAAGAGCAAGACGCGTGAAGCGTTGCACGGCGATCCTCCCGGGTTATTTTGCTTCTATTATTCTTGTCCGCGCGGGCCTGGCCCGGCAGGCGCGGCAAGCATGTCACCTGAGAGTGTGCGCCTCAAGCCGGCTGAGCGGCCAAGCGGGCGTCCGTAGCCGCGGCGCAGGCGCTCATCGCCGCAACCGGACGAGATGTGGATTATGTGCATACCGCGTTGACTCCGATCATGATTCCCGGAAATGCTTCCCATATTGGGGGCATGCGTCATGGAAGTCATGGAAGAGGACTCAAAGACCTTTCGCGAGCGCGCAATGCATGCGCGGCTTGGTGCCAAAGAAGCAACAACGACGCAGCATCGGCTGATCTTCGAGCGACTCGCAGATTCCTACGACAAGCTTGCGCATGACACCGAGTGGCTGGAAGGTACGGCATCCTTGATGAATGCCTTGCAGAACGAGAACGCCGACGCACGCTGAACGCCTTGCGCGATTGCGTGCAGCCGAAACGATTTCCGGCTCGCGACTATCGCATCAGCTCACATCCAGGACGGCCTCGCCCAACCCGTCGACCGTGAACACTGCATGATCTCCGGCTGAGATCGAGAATGTCGGGATCAGGCTGCCGGTGATCACCACCATGCCGGCTTTGAGCGGGCGCCCGCGCTCGGCGAGCAGGTTCGCCAGCCAGGCGAGCGTCGCGAACGGGTCCTCGGCTTTGCCCTCTCCGATCAGTTTGCCGTTGAGCGTCTGGTGCCCCGCGATGCCGACGATGTCCTTCGGCGTACCCGGCTTGGGCGCACCGATCACCACGCCGCCGTTCCAGCAGTTCTCCACGATCATCGAGACCGCATTCGTTTCGGTGTAGACCGCATTGCGATCCTCGATCAGCTCGTAAGCCGGCATCGCCCCCGCGACATGCGGCACGACGCTCGCGGCGCTCCATGGCGCCTGTGATGCCGGCATGTCGGAGCCGAGCTTGAGCGCGATCTCGCTCTCGACCCGCAGATTGACGAAATCCGCCTTGGCGATCCGCGCGGGCGACGCGTGGATCGTCTTGGAGAAGATCGCGCCGCCGCAGGGATGCGTGATGCCCATCAGGTCCTGCATCACCTTGGTGGTGGTCGCGACCTTCACGCCGGCGACCGGCCCATAAACCGGCTCGGCGAGGCGATGATAGACCTCCTGCGCCTGATAGGCCTCGGCGATCGAGCCTGGATGCAGCGCGGCCGGAAGGCTGCGGTAGTTCTGCCGCGCCCGGCGCGCCTCCCACATGTGCTGCGCCATCGCCTCGATACCGCCCGCCATCGCCGGTCCTCCCTTGTTCTGCCCACCATAGCCCGCCCGAGCGGGGCGCGGAAGTTGCATGGGAATTGAGCAGCCATGCACTCAAGCTTTCTGCTAGGCTTTGCCCAATGTCGGTTCTCGTCAGCCTGCACCACGTCACGCGCTATCTCTATGACCGGCCGGTCGCACTCGGCCCGCAGATGATCCGCCTGCGCCCCGCGCCGCACGGGCGCACGCGCATCCCGAGCTATTCGCTCAAGGTCGTTCCGGCCGAGCATCACGTGAACTGGCAGCATGACCCGCATGGCAACTGGGTCGCCCGTTATACGTTTCCGCAGCGCACGACCGAATTCGCCGTCACGGTCGATCTCCACGCCGACTTGGCGGCGGTCAATCCGTTCGACTTTTTCGTCGAGCCCTATGCGGCGACCTACCCGTTCGCGCTGCCGCCCGACCTCGCGCATGAGCTTGGCGGCTATCTCGATCTCGAACCGCTCGGACCGCAACTGCGCGCGTTTCTTGGCCAGGTCCCGCAAGGCCCGATCGGCACGGTCCAGTTCCTCATCGATCTGAACGCGCAGGTCCAGCGCGGCATCCGCTATGTGGTGCGCATGGAGGCGGGCGTGCAGACGCCCGAGGAGACGCTCGACGCCGGCGCCGGATCCTGCCGCGACTCATCGTGGCTGCTGGTGCAGGCGCTGCGCCATCTCGGCCTGCCGGCGCGTTTCGTCTCGGGTTACCTCATCCAGCTCAAGCCCGACGTGGTACCGCTCGAGGGACCGCCCGGGCCGTCGCAGGACGGCGCCGATTTTCATGCCTGGGCCGAGGTGTTCATTCCGGGCGCGGGCTGGATCGGGCTCGATCCGACCTCGGGGCTGCTGACCGGCGAAGGCCACATCCCGCTCGCCGCGACCCCGCATCATCGCTCCGCCGCGCCGATCACCGGCACCGTCGAGCCTGCCGAGACCAAGTTCTTCTTCGAGATGAGCATCGCGCGCGTGTCCGAGACGCCGCGCGTCACGCGGCCGTTCTCCGACGAAGCTTGGGCCGCGCTCGATGCGCTCGGCGAACAGATCGATGCGGATCTCGCCGTGCAAGACGTGCGGCTCACCATGGGCGGCGAACCGACATTCGTGTCGATCGATGATTATCAATCGCCGCAATGGAGCACCGCGGCGCTCGGCGCCGAGAAGCGCGTGCTCGCCGACGCGCTGGTGCGCCGCCTGCGCGAACGCTTCGCGCCCCAGGGGCTGATGCATTACGGGCTTGGCAAATGGTATCCGGGCGAAGCGATGCCGCGCTGGGCGTTT
>JBBWZU010000485.1:0-3858 GCA_039649225.1 Hyphomicrobiales bacterium
TCGATCAGCAGCACCGTGATGCCGCGGTCGCGGATGCGCAGGATGGTGTCGGCGAGCGCCTGCGTTTCGTCCGGGTTGAGGCCGGCCGCGGGTTCATCGAGCAGCAAAAGCCGCGGTTGCGCCGCGAGTGCGCGCGCGACTTCCAGCAAACGTTGTTGGCCATAGGGCAAGGTATCGGCCTGCGCATTGGCTTGCGCGCCGAGGCCGACGAAGGCCAGCAGTTCCTGGGCCTCCTTGGCGATGCGTGTCTCCTGCTCGCGCATCCAGCGTGGGCGCAGCAGCGCGGCGCCGATCGCGCCTTTGGTCACGAGATGGAAGCCGACCTGCACGTTCTCGGCGACGGTGAGGTCCCGGAACAACTGCACCAGCTGATAGGTGCGCACCACGCCGCGCGCCGCGATTTTTCGCTGCGGCACGCCGGTGATGTCGTCGCCGGCGAACGCGATGCGGCCCTCGTTGGGCGTATGGAACCCCGAGATGGTGTTGAACAGCGTGGTCTTGCCGGCGCCGTTCGGGCCGATCACGGCGAAGACGGTCTTCTCCGGCACATCGAACGAGATCGCGTCATTGGCCAGAAGCCCGCCAAAGCGCTTGGTGACATTGCTGACCGAGAGCAGCGTCATGGCGCGCCCTCCGCCTTGGATTCATTGCGGCGGCGCCACAGCATGCCGGGCAGCGCGGCGAGCCCCTTGGGGAAGAAGATCAGGATCAGGATCAGCACCGCCGCATAGGCGATGTCCTGCAATTCCTTCAGGCCGCGGAATGCTTCCGGCAACATCGACACGATCACGGCGCCGATGATCGGACCCCAGATCGTCCCGATGCCGCCGAGATAAAGCATCGTGAACGACAGCGTCACCATCGAGAGCCCGAACACCTCCGGGCTGATGAAGCCGATGAAGTGCGCGAACAGCGAACCGGCGACTGACGCATAGACCGCCGCCACCACGAACGCCGCAAGCTTGTAGCGCGCGATGTCGATGCCGAGCGCGTTCGCGGCCGCCTCGCTGCCCGCGATGGCGCGTAGCGCCCGGCCGAAGCGCGAGTTGCGCAACCGGTTCGCGATCCACACGCCGAGCAGCAGCACGATCACCAGCACGACAAGCTGCTGGCGATCGCCAGTGAGCTCGTATTTGCCGATGCCGAGCGGCGGAATGCCCGCATAGCCCATGTAGCCTTGGGTGAGATCGATCCACTCGATCGACAGCTCGTAGGTGATGAGGCCGAGCGCAAAGGTCGCCATCGCCAAATAGTGGCCGCGCAGCCGCAAGGTCGGGTAGCCGATGACGACCGCGATCAGGCCGGAGATCACCATGGTGGCCGGCAGCGCGACGATCGGCTGCCAGCCCTGTCCGGCGCACAGGATGGCGGTGCCGTAGCCGCCGAGCGCCGCGAAAGCGTTCTGTCCGAACGAGGCCTGGCCGGTATAGCCCATGAAGAAGTTGAGGCCGGTGCAGAAGATGCCGTAGATCGCCGCAAAGCCGATCACGGTGACGAAATAGCCGCCATTGACGAACACGATCGCCAGCAGGGCCACGCCCGCAAGCGCGCCCGCGATCTGGATCGGCGTCAGCCGCCAGCGCGGCGCGCTAGTGGAGATAGTACTTGGCAAGGTCATGATGCGACTTGATCTCGTTGGCCTGCAGTTCGGCGGCGATGCGCCCGAGCGTGATCACGTAGGCGCGCCGGGCGAGCTTGAGCGCGAGCGGAGCCTTCTGCTCGACCAGCAGGATGCCGAGGCCGCGGCGATTGAGCTCGCCGAGCGTCTCCAAAATGTTCGCCGCGACTTTTGGGGCGAGGCCGAGCGAGGGTTCGTCGAGCATCAGCAGCTTCGGCCCGGCCATCAAGGCGCGGCCGACCGCGAGCATCTGCTGCTCGCCGCCAGACAGCGAGCCGGCGATTTGGTCGACACGTTCCTTCAGGCGTGGAAACAGCGTGAACACCTCGGCGAGCCGCCGTTCGGATTCTTGCCCCGCATTGCCGAGCGTGTAGGCGCCGAGCACCAGGTTCTCGCGGATCGACATCTGGGCGAACAGGCCGCGCCCTTCCTGCACCATGATGATGCCGCGCGTTGCGAGTTCATGCGTCGCAAGGCGGCTGACATCCTGGCCCTTGAACAGCACCTGACCCTTGGCGTTCACCAGCCGCGTGATGGCGCGCAGCATCGTGGTCTTGCCGGCGCCGTTCGGCCCGAGCACCGTCACCAGTTCGCCCTCCGCGACCGTCAGGCTGACCGGCTTGAGTGCCATCACGCGCCCATAGTTCGCGGAAAGCTCGCGGACCTCGAGAAGCGGCGGCGCGAGGGTCACGGCGCACGCCTACTTGGCGACGACGAGCTTGCCGGCCTTGATGGTGCCGATGAAAAACGGGTTCTGCACGATGCCGACATGCTGCTCGGCCGAGAAGCTGTAGGAGGCGGCGGCCCCCTGATAGGTCGGCAGCTTCTCGATCGCGTCGCGCACCGCCGGGCCCGCGTCGGTCTTCGCCGCCGCGACGCCGTTGGCGATGATCATCATGGTGTCGTAGGCGCGCGCGGCGGCGTAGGGGTCGGCGTCATTGTATTTCGCCTGCCAGACTTTCAGGAACGAGTCGACCGCCGCCTTCGCGCCCGCGTCGGTCAGCGCGTCCGGCATCTGCACGCCCGGCGCCACATAGAGGAAGCGTTCGCCGAGGCCCTCGGCGGCGCCGCGGAACACCGTCACGTTGTCGATGCTGGCGAGCAGCAACAACTTGTCGAGGCCAAGCTGCTTGATGTTTTTCGCCGCCGTGACGGTCGAGCCGCCCTGTCCCATTTTCACGATGGCGCCGGCGCCCGCCGCGTTGATGCGGCCGATCTGCACGCTCATGTCGGCATCGTCGGGCTTGTAGGTCTCGGTCGCCACCACCTCGAGGCCGAAATCGGCGGCGATCTTGGCGCCGATATCCTTGGTCAGCAGTGCATACGGCGTCGGATCGTGCAGGATGCCGATCTTGCGAATTTGGGTCTTGTCTTTCAGGTACTGATAGCGGGCCTCGACCTCGAAGCGCGGCGGCGCCAGCGTCGAGAACGCCCATTTCTGCTCGGCCGGCTGGCGCGGCAGGATCGAGCACAGCACCATCGGGATTTCGGCGCGCACGACCGAGGCGGCCGCCGCGAAGTTTCCGGCCGACACGCAGCCGCTCGCGAACATCTTCACATTGTCCGACGAGATCATCTTGCGATAACCGACCACCGCCTCCTGCGGCTCGGAGCGGTTGTCCTCGATGACGAGCTCGATCTTCTTGCCGAGCACGCCGCCCTTCTGGTTCAGCACATCGGAGGCGACGCCGAGGCCGTCGCGCCAGAAGCGGTCATTGGCGGCCGCGTAGCCGGTGAGGCCGACCGACGCGCCGATCTTATAGGTGTCCTGGGCCTGAAGTGTCGTGAGGGGCAGCGCGGCGAGAATGGCAGTCGCCAGTGCGAGGCGGCGCGACATCAATTCCTCCCTTGGAACGAAAGCTGTTGTTTCGATAGACGAAACGTTGTTCTGTTATTGTGTTTTTGTTATCCTCAGGCCAGTGTGCGCTGTCAAGCGCCCGCCGCAAATGGCGCAGACGGGGAAACCAGATGAATGCCTTGATCATCTACGCGCATCCGGAGCCCGCCTCGTTCAACGGCGCGCTCAAGGACGCAGCCGTCGCGGCGATCGTGGCGGCGGGGCATCAGGTGGAAGTCTCCGACCTTTACGGTGAGCGGTTCAATCCCGTCGCCGGACGGCACGATTTCACCACCGTGGCTGATCCGGCGCGATTTCACTATCAGGGCGAGCAGATGCTCGCCACGCAGCAGGACGGCTTTTCGGATGAGATCAAGCGCGAGCACGCGCGGGTGAACCGGGC
>JBBWZU010000493.1:0-2913 GCA_039649225.1 Hyphomicrobiales bacterium
GTGCGGCCGCGCTCCATGTAGCGCAGGTAATTGGCGTGATAGACGATGCCGGTGAAGTCGGTGTCTTCGTAGTAGACGCGGACCGCCATCGTGTGACGCCCGTCGCGCAATTCACCATCGAGATTGGCGGACATCAGTTCACCTGCAAGAGCGCGAGCGGCAGAACATGATCGCGCGTCAGCGGCGCGAGCGTAAGCCCAGCGGTTCGCGCCGGATCAATCCACATCATATCCTCGATCTCGGCGCGCGGCGCGACGACGCCCTCGACATTGACCGCATAGACCGACGCCCGGACCTGAAAGCCCGGCTCGTTGGCGGATGGCGCGACGAATTCACCGAGCGGCTTCAAGGAGCCGGAGACAACCCGGCATCCAAGCTCTTCACCGAGCTCGCGCGCAAGCGCCGTCGCGTCGTCCTCGCCAGGATCGCGCTTGCCGCCCGGCTGCATGAAGGCACGCGTGCCGCGCTTGCGCACCAGCAGCACGCGGCCAGACTGATCGCGAATGAGTGCCGCGACGATGCTGATCGTGGGCCCGCTCATATGATTTTCCCGCCATTCATCGAGGCTTGCTAAACTGATTCGGCCGTTCCGCTGATGGTTACGACGACAATTTCCGGCGCCACGCCGAAACGAAAGGGCGCGATGCTGCAGCCCAGTCCGCCGGACACGATCAGGTCGCACTGCTCACGAACATGCCCGTAAGCAAAACGGTTTCCATAGCGTGACGGAACGACCGGCGACCATCCAAACAATCGCACCTGCCCGCCATGCGTATGGCCGCTCAACACCAGCGCGACGTGTTCCGGCACGCGTACCATGATGTCCGGCTCGTGCGCGAGCAGGATGATGGCTTCATTCTCCGGCACTTTCGCCAACGTGGCAGGGAGGTCATCCACGCCGACCCTGCGGCCAGGATAACGCCTGCGTGAGGGCCAGAACGCCAATTGATCGCCGAGGCCCGCCAGCCAGAACGATCTGCCATCCTTGGTCAGGCGAACGGCGTCGTTCTCGTAAACCGGAATTCCCACGCGTTCGAGCGCACCCCGCCCATACGGCGTCCCAGCACGCGCTCCCTGCACGCTTTTATCGTCCCACCAATCATGATTGCCGAGAATCGCATGCACGCCCAGTGGTGATTTCAATCCGGCCAGTGCCGTCGACCACACATCTGAATGAACCGCCTCGTAAACAAATTTGTGTCCGGCCGAGTAGTCGCCGAGCAGCACAATCAGGTCGGCACCGAGATCGTTCGTGGTTTCGACGATCGATCGCACGCGCGAGGCGGTCATCCAGGGATCGCAGGCATGAATGTCGGCGATGGCCGCAACCTTGAGCGAAAGTCCGGCCGGCCAGAGCTTCGGACGGACTTTGTATTCGGCAATTTTCGGCCAGCGAAAATTCTCGATGCCGAATCCGTAGGCCGCAACCCCGAGTCCCGAGATGCCCAGCGCCCGAACAAATCGAAAGAATCCGCGGCGTGAAATCAATGCCATTCCTCGTCACCTATGCGGCGCTTTCGCACTAGCGGCATGCGGCCAGCCTCGTCGTGGACGAGTGCGGCCGTCGGATCTGCCATGCTTGTGGGAGTTTCAAAATCATGCAGTCTGAACTTTGCGAACAGCGGCTTGCCGCGAGAGAGTAGGAGCGAATCGTGGGGCGCATTGTGGGCGTACTCGCAGCCATCGGCCTTGCGGCGGCAGTCGCGGTACACGTTTTGACATTTTTTCCCGACAAGGCAATCGCCGCGAGCGGGACCTCCCTCTTCTTCGCACTGCACGTTGGCATATTCGTCGTATTCGTCCCGTTCGTCTTGGCTCAGCGAAAATTGTTCGGCATCGCGCGGCCGGGATGGCGCGCGCAATTATCGGTTTTCCCTCGCTGGGGACAGTTGCTGCTCAGCCTGGTCACCGCATACGCGCTGGTGAATTTCGCACTGTTCTTCTTCTTCGTGGAGGGCGGCACGCCAGAAATCCGCGGGGGACAGTTTGTCCTGATGAATCACGGAACGTTTATCCGCGCACTGACCGAACAGGAATACGACCTGGCCAGGACCCACGTCACACGTGGCTTTTCGGGGCACTGGATCGTCTTCTATCTCGCGCCAATGCTGTATTTCTGGTTCGGAACGGACCCGCAGTATCAATCGTCGTCATCCGACGCGAACAACTGAAACTGCCCCGGATCGCGCGCGGGCTCAGCAAGCCCAAGATGCCGGAACGCATGGGTGGTGAGTACGCGCCCGCGCGGCGTGCGCTGAAGGAATCCGCGTTGAATGAGATAGGGCTCGATGATCTCCTCGATCGCGTCGCGCGGCTCGGAGAGCGCGGCCGCGATCGTCTCGACGCCGACCGGCCCACCGCCGTAGTTGAGCGCGATGACATTGAGATAGCGCCGGTCCATCGCGTCCATGCCGGCGGCATCCACTTCGAGCGCGAGCAGTGCCTTGTCGGCGACCGCGCGATCGATCGACGCATTGCCGTCGACATGCGCGAAATCGCGCACGCGCTTGAGCAGACGCCCGGCGATGCGCGGTGTGCCGCGCGCGCGCCTGGCGATCTCGTCGGCGCCGTCCGGCGTGATCGCAATGCCGAGCACGCGCGCGCCGCGCGTCACGATCAGCTCGAGTTCCTCCTTGGTGTAGAAATTGAGCCGCACCGGAATGCCGAAGCGGTCGCGCAACGGCGTGGTGAGTAGCCCCGCCCGCGTGGTCGCCCCGACCAGCGTAAAGGGTGCCAGATCGATCTTGACCGAACGCGCCGCCGGCCCTTCGCCGATGATCAGGTCGAGCTGAAAATCCTCCATCGCGGGATAAAGGATTTCTTCGACGGCCGGATTCAGCCGATGGATCTCGTCGATGAAGAGAACATCGCGGTCTTCGAGATTGGTCAGCAGCGCCGCGAGATCGCCGGCCT
>JBBWZU010000504.1:0-3297 GCA_039649225.1 Hyphomicrobiales bacterium
GGAACGCGAACTCGTCCGTCCACAGATCAGGGTCATAGCGATCCACGTTCGGATCGCTGCCAACGTGGCGGGTACGCGCCGCGGCCAGCGAGAGCAGATTTGTTCGCAGGCTCCCCTCATGCACCGCCCGATTTTTCCAAAACAGGCGCCGCAGTTTCCAGTTCTCGCCCAGGCCCTCGTTGTGCGCGACCGCATTCTGAACGATGAGGGCTTCCACACGCTCCGAGTGCCGAAGTGCCATGCGGAAGCCCACGGGGCCGCCATAGTCCTGCATGTATAGCGTGTATCGCGAAAGCCCGACCGCTTCGGTGAAGTCGCTCATGATCTCGGCGTAGTGATCGAACGTGTAGGCGAATTCTCGTGGATGCGGCCAGTCGCTGTGTCCGAAGCCCGGGTAGTCGGGCGCGACAAGGCGATAGCGATCGGAAAGCCGGGCGAAGAGAGGCTCGAACATCCGTGACGACGAGGGAAGCCCATGCAGGAGGAAAAGCGCCGGCGCGTCTCTCGGGCCGGCTTCTCTGTAGGAGATGGTGAGCCCATCTATCCGTGTCGTGCGATAATAAGTCGGATGCTCCACGAGATGTTCTCTCACACCGGCTGTTTCAGTGCTGCTGTATCGATCGGCAACTTGCGCAGGCGCTTGGCCGTCGCGGCGAAGATCGCGTTGGCGACCGCGGGGACGATGGCGGACGTGCCGGCCTCGCCCATGCCGCCGGGCGTCGCGGCGCTCTCGACAATGTGCACTTCGACGGCCGGGGCCTCGTTGATGCGCAGGATCTGGTAGCTGTCGAAGTTGCCCTGCTCGACGCGGCCGTCCTTGAGCGTGATCTCGCCATAGAGCGCGGCCGTGATGCCGAACATCACGGCGCCCTGGATCTGCGCGCGGACCGTGTCGGGATTGATGACCGTGCCGCAATCGACCGCGCAGACGACGCGGCGCACGCGCACAGCGCCGTCCTTGGCGACTTCGACTTCGGCAACTTGCGCCATATAGGTGCCGAACACGAATTGCAGCGCGACGCCACGACCGGCTCGCGCCGGCAGCGGCGTGCCCCAGCCGGCCTTCTGCGCCGCGAGTGCGAGGACTGCTTTGGCGCGCGGCGCCTTGTCGAGGAGCGCCAGCCGATAGGCGAGGGGGTCCTGTTTGGCGGCCGCCGCAAGCTCATCCATGAAGCTTTCGACCACGAAGACGTTGTGCGAGGGCCCGACGCTGCGCCAGAACGCGGTCGGAATGCCCGGCGGTTCGACCCGCAGGTACTCGACATGGACGTTCGGCAGCGCGTAGGGCAGATCGATCGCGCCCTCGGTGGTGTCTGGATCAAGACCGTCCTTGAACGCCGGCGGGAGATAGCGCGCGATGATCGAGGAGCCGGCAAAGCGATGGCTCCAGGCGACCGGCATCCCTTTATCGTCGAGCCCGGCCGAGAACCGGTCGAACCAATAGGGCCGGTACATGTCGTGCTGGATGTCTTCCTCGCGCGTCCACACCACCTTCACGGGACCATCGACATGTTGCGCGATCTGAACCGCGCGAACGGCGCCGTCTTCTTCCAGCCGCCGGCCAAATCCGCCGCCGATCAGGTGATTGTGCACCACGACTTTCTCCGGCGGCAGCCCGGTGACCTTCGCGGCGCCTGCCTGAACGCGCCCGATCGCCTGATTACCGACCCAGATCTCGCAGCCATCTTGGCGGACGTGAACCGTGCAATTCATCGGCTCCAGCGCCGCATGGGCAAGGAACGGGAGCTGATAGGTCGCGTCGACCCTGGTTACGGCGCGGGTGAGCCCGCCCGCGGCGTCGCCGGTATTTTGCGCCACCGCGCCCGGAGCCTGTGTGGCGTGTTCAAGCTCGGCGGCGATCGCCGCCGAGGTCAGCTTGGCGTGCGGCCCGTCGTCCCATTCAATGACGAGGGCCTCCAGTCCTTTCTTGGCGGCGCCCATGTGGTCGGCGACGACCGCGACTGCATCGTCGAGCCGCACGATCTGGCGCACGCCTTTCACGGCTTTCGCCGCCGCGTCATTCAC
The DNA here is from genome assembly GCA_039649225.1 of Hyphomicrobiales bacterium. Taxonomy (GTDB): domain Bacteria; phylum Pseudomonadota; class Alphaproteobacteria; order Rhizobiales; family Xanthobacteraceae; genus PALSA-894. The sequence goes on from JBBWZU010000504.1 coordinate 2,026, forward strand.
GCTCTTCACACGGCCGCCGAACACCGGCGACTGCGCCAGCGTCGCAATCTTCACGCCGGGCGGCCGCGCGTCGATGCCGTAAACCGCCGTGCCGTTGACCTTGGCGGGCGTATCCAGGCGCTTGGCCGGCCTGCCGATGAGCTTGAAATCTTCCGCGCCCTTGAGTGCCACGTTCTTGGGGACCGGCATGCGGGCGGCATCCGCCGCAAGTTGCCCGTACTTGACGGTCCTTCCAGTCGCCTGATGGAAGACTTCACCGCTTTGCGCGCGGCATGTGGCGGGATCGACGTTCCATCGTTTTGCCGCCGTCGCAACCAACATGGTCCTGGCCGTGGCCCCGGCCTCGCGCAGCGGGTTCCAGGCGCCGCGGATCGCATTCGAGTTGCCGGTCGCCTGGATGCCGAGCAGCGGGTTGACGTAGAGCTTTTCGTTCGGCGGCGCGTGCTCGAGCCGCACCTGTTTCAGGTCGACCTCCAGCTCCTCGGCGATCAGCATCGGGATGGCCGTATACGTCCCCTGGCCCATCTCGACATAGGGCATGGTCAGGATGATCTGTCCGTCGGTCCCGATGCGGATGAACGCATTCGGCGTGAAGGCATCGACCTCGCCGGCCGCCGCCGCATCGTTTGCCGTCGGCAGCATGAGGCTGAGCATCAGGCCACCACCCGCGACGGCCGCGGCCTGCAGGATATGACGGCGCGAGAGGCCCGAGGGTTGATCGGTCGTAGCGGCTCGGAGCGTGCTGGCGTTGACTGTCATGGTCGACCCCTTAAGATTGCGCGGCTTGCTTGATGGCTTCGCGAATGCGCACGTAAGTCCCGCAGCGGCAGATGTTGCCGGACATCGCATCGTCGATATCGGCGTCGGTCGGATGCGGATTGCCGGTGAGCAGCGCCGTCGCCGACATGATCTGGCCCGACTGGCAGTAACCGCACTGGACGACTTCACGATCGAGCCAGGCTTTCCGGATCTTTGCGCCCGCCGTGGTCGCGCCGATCGCTTCGATCGTCGTAATCGCCGCAGTGCCGACGCTGTCGATCGGCGTGATGCAGGACCGCGTCGGCGCGCCGTCGACATGCACCGTGCAGGCGCCGCACAGCGCCATGCCGCAGCCGAACTTGGTGCCGGTCATGCCCAGCACGTCACGCAACACCCACAGCAGCGGCGTATCGCCGTCGACATCGACGCTGTGCGCGGTTCCGTTGACCTTGATGGTGAAAGCCATGGCATTCCACTCCTTGTCTGATGGCGATCGGCGCGCGAGCCGATCAA
>JBBWZU010000517.1:0-3308 GCA_039649225.1 Hyphomicrobiales bacterium
GGCGGCCTGACCACCTGCATGGAGCTGACCGCGGCCGGAACGCCGTTCCTCTATTTCCCGCTCAAGAACCACTTCGAGCAGAACTTCCATGTCGCGCACCGGCTCGAGCGCTACGGCGCCGGACGCCGCATGGAATTTGCCACCGCGACACCGGACATGATTGCGGAGGCCATGATTGCGGCCTTGCAGACCCTGACAATCTTCGAGCCAGTGGAAAGCGATGGCGCCGCGCGCGCGGCCGGCATGCTTGCGGAGCTGATGTAGCCCCGATGAAGCGCCCGCGTAATCCGGGGTTACCTTGCAGACGGCCCCGCATTTCGTCCATAGCGCGTCGCTAGATGCGCGTAACGCGCTTATGGCCCATGCGGGCTACATGAATGTCACTTGCGCATCGCCAGAATGGCATTTGCGTATCACCGGAATGTTGTTTGCGCATCTCAGGAACGCCAGATAGGCAGCCGACCGGCCATGCGAATGGCCGGCCCGACCTTCCGCAACCGGGATTGGCTCTCCATGAGGCGCGAACGTGTTGAGACGTTGATCATTGGCGGCGGCCAGGCGGGATTAGCCATGAGCCACATGCTCAGCCAACGCGGCTGCCGTCACCTGGTGCTTGAACGCGGGCGTATCGCCGAACGCTGGAGGACCGAGCGCTGGGATGGCCTGCGGTTTCAGTTTCCAAACTGGTCGGTCAAGCTGCCGGGCTTCTCGCTGTCTCACTCTGACGCGGAAGCTTTCGCGACCAGCCGGGAGATACTCGACTTCCTGACCGCATATGCGGATTACATCGCGGCGCCCATTCGCTGCGGCGTCACCGTCCGGTCTCTGCGCGCCGATACAAGCTCGTCCGCCTTCCTGGCGGACACGAGCGAGGGAACGTTCGAGGCCGTCAATGTCGTCATTGCGACCGGCCCATACCAGCAGCCGGTCGTACCCGACCTGTTGCGGGACAGCGCCGCGCTCTTCCAGGTGCACGCCAGCAAGTATCAGAACCCCGATCAACTCCCGGCCGGCGCCGTTCTGATCGTTGGTTCCGGCGCATCGGGCGCGCAGATCGCCGAAGAACTCATGGCCGCCGGCCGCCGCGTGTTCTTGTCGGTCGGCCGCCATCGCCGCATGCCACGACGCTATCGCGGCCGAGATCTGATCTGGTGGCTGGCTGCGCTCGGTCTGGATCGAACGCCGGTGGAAAAGCGCGGCCCCGACAAGGCGCTCCCGCTCATCACCGGAGCTTACGGCGGTCACACGATCGATTTTCGTGAGTTCGCCGAACGGGGCATGGTCCTGCTCGGCCACCTTCAGGGCGCGCGCGGTTCGCAATTGGACTTCGCGCCGGACCTGATGGAGAGCCTGATGTCGGGAGATGCCGCATACGCTGCATTCCTCGATGCGGTGGATGCGCATGTCCGGCGCCAAGGAATGGACATTCCGGAAGAACCTGGCGCGCGCGAAGTGAGGCCCGATCCGGCTTGCGTGCAGAACCCGCTTCGCAGCCTGGATTTGCGCACCTCGGATGTGAAGTCGGTGATCTGGGCGACCGGCTACCGCTGCGATTTTAGCTGGATCGAGCTTCCTGTCCTGAACGACAGCGGTGAGCCGGTCCACCGTGGTGGCATCTGCGATGTCCCTGGTTTGTATTTTATCGGCCTGCCCTGGCTCTCAAAGATGAACTCTTCGTTCCTGGCAGGCGTCGGGGACGACGCCGCAAGACTCGCCGACCGCATTGCGGCGCAAACCTGTCGCTTGAAAGTGGGCACCTGATGCGTCAAGCAAGGCCGCCGGCGTATTTCTCCAGAATGGCCCAGGCCTCGTCGCCGAACTTCTGCTTCCACTCGGCATAGAAGCCCGCGGTGCGCAGCGCCTCCTGGAACGGCTTCTTGTCGACGTTGTTGAAGGTCAAACCCTTGGTCATAAGCTCGCTCTCGAGGCCCGCATTGAGCTTGACCATGTCGGCGCGCTGCTTGACGGCGCCTTCGTTGAGCAGGCGTTGCGCGGTCGCACCGCGGCCCACACCTGATCGAAGGCCGGGAACGCGAACGCGATGCTGCTGATCGCCGCGACCGGCACGGCGTTCACGATCGGCGAGCCGATGGTGAAGATGTCGATCGCGCCCGAGCGCACCTGGCTGAACATGTCGGTGCTCGAGCCAAGCTGGCTATTGGGAAAAACATCGATTTCAAGCCGTCCGTTGGTCTGCGCCTTGATCGCCGCCGCGGCTTCCTGGGCGCGCGTGTTGATCGGGTGTGTCGCCGGAAGATCGTTGCCGTATTTCATGCTGAATTCGGCGGCGCGGGCGCGGCCGCCGATGAAGCTTGCGCCGATGGCGGCGGCGCCTGTCTTCAGCGCCGTTCTGCGGCTGATCGATTTGCGCATGTCAGTCCCCTCCCCCTTGTTGTTTTCTTTTTGCCATCAGCCCCGCGCGTCCGCGGGTCGCAATCAAACTCCACCTCATCCTGAGGAGGCGGCGAAGCCGCCGTCTCGAAGGATGGCCGCAAACACCGCATGTCCCGCCCTCGTCCTTCGAGACGCGATCCTTCGGATCGCTCCTCAGGATGAGGGCTCAGTAACGATTGCAGCGGCGAGCTTCTCGGCGATCATGATGGTCGGAATATTGGTGTTGCCGCGCGGCACCTTCGGCATGATGGATGCGTCCGCGACGCGCAGCCCTTCGACGCCGCGCACGCGCCCGGCGGAGTCGACGACCGCGTCCGGATCATCCGCCGCACCCATGCGGCAGGTCCCGCTCGGATGAAACGTGCCGGCGACGTTGGTCCTGATGTGTTCGGCAAGACGTTCCTCATCGGCGACGAGTTCTGCCAGCGGAACGGCGTCGCCGGTCAGTTGCGCCAGGCCAAAGTCGCTGATCGCCGGACTGATATCGAGCAGCCGCGCGATGATCGCGGACTTCCACGCGTTGGCGCTTGTCTTCTGGTTCAGTTGGCGCAGGCGATCGGTGAAGCGGACCGGAAACGGCTTGCCGATCAGCGGGCGAACGGCGTTCGAGGCGAGAAGGTCCACGACGAAGCGGAAACCGTATTTCATCCGCGCGAGGTCGCGCTCGTCGGCGACGAAATTGAATTCCACCAGCGGATACTGCTTGGCATCGCCCGACACGAGCGTCACCTGCCCGCGCGAAAACGGTTTCCACAGCACGGGGCCGAGATTGGCGATCTGCGCGCCGAGCGCATTCCACGACGACTTGCTTTGCAGGTTGACGACCAGATCGGTCTTCGGACAGCCGGGCAGGCCTGACGACAAACGAAAGCACGAGAACTGCAAAGTGCGCGGCGTTTCCGCCTGACGGGCAT
>JBBWZU010000636.1:0-4181 GCA_039649225.1 Hyphomicrobiales bacterium
GACCGACGTGGCCGTGATACATTTGCTCTCCGGCCTTTCCAATCGATTTACCTATATTGCTGTGGGCCACGGCATTCGCGCCATTCTCGAAGGTGTGTGCCACGGCATTCGCGCCCTTCTCGAAGAAATTTCCGATATCACCAAAAAAAGAATCGACTTCCGCTCCCGAGTCGTCGCCCGCGCGTGTCGTCATTTCGGCGGGATCGACCGTCTTGCCGACCAGATCGGCGTGCGCCGGCACGGCGAGAGCGGCGGTTGCCAGAATGGAAACCGCCAGAAGTCCAAGTGTCGTGCTGCGCATGGGAATCCCTTTCTCTATTCTTGATCGGCGCGGTTGCGCGGAATCCGGAAGATCGAGGATGATTGCAGACAATAGTCTTGTGTCCGGCACAATAGCTTGGCCTGCAAGCAGATTGCAGGGCGCAGAGCGAGGGATAGGGGATTAGATAGCTTACGCGTTCGGGCGGTCAGGCCTGGTGCGCCACGTTGACCGCACGGTCCACCCAACCAGCGCAATAGCGCATGCCAGCGATGCAGCGATCAGCAGGACGAAGCCCAAGCTGAGCGCGATGCCGACCAGAATCGCCACGAAGGCCGTCCCGATGACGGCCAGAACGATCATGTTCGGCGCTACGATCAGCCATTTGCGCCGGCCCGTGATGGTGTACGCGATCAGCATCGACGGCCGCTATTCGATCACGCGATCGGCCAAAGTAAGCAGGGTATCGGAAAGCGGAAGGTTCAGCGCCTTCGCGGTCTTCAAGTTGAACGCAAGCTCGATTCGCGTCGGTTGCTCGACCGGTAGTTCACCCGCGTTGGCGCCGTCGAGAATGCGCTTCACAAAATAGGCCGTGCGGTGATAGAGCGCCCGTCGCACAACGCCATAGCTCAGCAGCGCGCCGGCGTCGGTCATTTCCGGAATCGTCGAAAACAAGGCCAGACGATGCTGCAGCGCCAGTGCCGCGACGATCCGATGTCCATCGAGAAATATCTGATCCGGCACGATCACCAGCGCGTCGGGTCGTGCGCCCGCCACCCGTTCGAAAGCGGCCGGCAATTCAGAGGACGCCCTGGCTTCGAACGGACGCACCGACAAGCCGACGCGTGCAGTTTGCACCGTCAGCCGTTCAAGGAAGCCTTTCGCCGAGGAATTGTTCGGATTCATCAGCGCGGCGACGAACGTCGCGCCCGGAACGGCCGCGCGCACCATCTCGGTCAGCTTCGGGGTGAGGTCCTCGTTCAGATTGGCGGTGCCGGTCGTATTGCCACCCGGTCGGCCAAGGCTCGTGATCACGCCGGCACCGACCGGATCGTTGATCGAGATCATGACGATCGGGATCTGGGTCGCACTCTGCGCTGCGCGCACTGCCGCGAGCGTTTCCACGAGCACGACGCGCGGCTGTTGCATCAACAATTCCTGCGTCAGTGCGGGAAATCGGTCGTAGGCGCCTTCGGCCCAGCTTGTATCCAGAACGTAGTCGCGGCCTTCTGTGAGACCTAGCTCACGCAAGCCGTCCTTCAGTGCGCCGACAAAGATGCGGCTCGTTTCTTCCGCGCCGGTGCCCATGAAGGCGAGCCTCGCCGGCGCTTGTTGACTGCGCGTCGTGAGCGGCCATGCCGCCGCGCAGCCGAGGAGAGCGATGATATCGCGCCGTTTCATTGCGTCACCGTGTCGTGGCTGCGCCGGAGCGGAGGACTCGCGGACAAGCTGCGCGTAATGGCAATGGCTTTCTGATGCAAGTGCCTGCGCGCCGGCCATGTCCGTCGCGAACAGCCGCTCGGAGGCCAGGGCGCTCAGGGCAACGCGCCAGCGATGTGGTATTGCCGAACGGCGCGAGGAGACTTTGCGCCCGGCGCAGGAGGTCTTCGAAACGGTCACCCAACCCAACGCAGTGCGCGGCGGCGCGTAGCGCATCGTCAACACTCGTCGGATCGTCGACCTCTCTCACCTCGTCGACCTGCCATGACAGGTAAGCGTTCGGCGAAGGCCGCGGGACAAGCGCAGCGCGCTCGACCCGCTCACCAGGGAAATGCTCTATCTCGCGCCGTCATCAACGGCTGCGGCACGTGCATCGCAAGCCATGGCGCGGCCGCGCGCAAAGGCCGTGAGGATCGAGGCGATGTTCAGCGGACTGGTGGGCGTGGTCGGCATGGCGAACAAGACCAACCGGCTCGCGAACGGCTACCCCGTCCCGATCGACAAGGCGTTCGTGTGAGACCGTGCCGGCTCCGCTCGCGTCCTTACTGGCTGCGTCCGGCCGGCTTCGAGCCGGTCGGTCCCATCGCGGTCACCTGCAGGATCACCTCGCCGTCCTTGGCCCATACGAAATGCGGCGCGCCGGCGGGTTCGGTATAGAACGTGCCGGCGGGATAGGCCTTCAGCTTGCTCTCGTCCCAGACCTCGCCGCTGCCGAAATAAAGCGTTCCAGACAACACCACGGCGGTGCGCCACGCGTCCGGATGGGTGTGCGGCATGACTTTGAGCCCGGCCGGCAGCTTGTTGCGCGCGACGTAGACGCCTTCCTTCGACGGGTCGCCATAGAGCACGGCAGTTTGGACGCCCGGATTGACCGGCGCCTTGAACTCAATCTCGTTCGGCAATTTGACGGCGCTTGGCGAGGTCTGCGCCTGGGCCATGCTGGCGATCGCCAGCAGAGCGGCGGTGTGGAGGCACGCGATGGCCACGACGGCGCGTCTGGCGAAGGTCCACCGGTGAGGCGAACAGGGTTCGGCGATCATCGGCATGGCGCTGCTCCTTGCGAAAAGGGTCCCATCGGACGCCTTGTTGCTTCGGAAACACCATAGGCGGATCGACCGCTGAATGCTTTGGGGCAATTCTTAATTGTTATGAATCCGGACTTGCCGGGAAAGCAGACGGAGCCTTCCGGGTGGACCGATTGACCAACGCGGCAAAAGACATTCCGTCCGAGCGGTTCGCCCCGCACTGAAGGTCCGATAAACTTCCGCGTCTCACGCCCGCGGAGGCCTCGCCGACAAACCGCGCGTAATGGCAATGGCTTTCTGATGCAGTGCCTGTGCGCCGGTCATGTCCGTCGCGAACAGCCGCGCGGAGGCCAGGGCGCTCAGGCAACGCGCCAGCGACTTGGTATTGCCGAACGGCGCGAGGAGACTTTGCGCCCGGCGCAGGAGGTCTTCGCCGTCGTTGCGGCCGTCGAGCGACAGCGACACCGTGCCGGCGCGCAGCTGCATCTTGCCCTGGCCGAAACGGTCGCCCAACGCGTCGTAGAGCGCGGCGGCGCGTAGCGCATCGTCGACGTCCGTCGGATCGTCGACCTCTCTCACCTCGCCGGCCTGCCATGACAGGACATGCGCCAACACCGCCGCTGGCGTGTCGGCTTCAATCGCCGCGAGCGCACGTTCGGCCCAATGCCGGTGCTCCGGCATCAAGCCGAGTTCCGACCACATGACATGGCTGTAGCCGACAAGATCCAGTCCGACGGCCCGTTGGCCCTCATCGCCGAACGCCCAATCCAGCGCCGCGCGCAGATTGTCGATGTCGGCGCCAAAGCGCGCCAACCACGGCTCGGTCGCGCTCGTCTCCCATTCGGCCGTCGCCTGCATGAAGCGTTTGACGAAATGGCCGGCGTGCAGAAGATGCCAATTCCGTTCGGCAGTAGCGGCCAGCCTGTCGCGCGCGAAGTAGCGGGTGGATTCAAGCAGACGATAGCGGGTTTCACCTTGATAACGCTCGGCGATGAGCAGCGACTTATCGACAAGCGATGCGAGCAGATCAAGAACGCGTGCCTGCGTGATACCCGCGCTGGTCGCAACAGCGTCGATAGACGACCGCGCGGCGCTTCCGGCGAACATCGAGCAGCATTGCAGCATCCGCTGCTCCTCACTGCTCAGCAGGCTGTAGCTCCAGTCGATCAGGGCGTGCAGTGTCTGGTGCCGCGGCACTGCGACACGATTTCCGCCGGTCAGCAGGCGGAAGCGCGCATCGAGGCCATCCACGAGTTGCTGCTCGGACATGACCCGCAGGCGCGGCGCCGCCAGTTCGATGGCGAGCGGAATGCCATCGATCCTGCGGCAGATGGCGGAGATGGCGGCAGCATTGTCGTCGGTGAGGTTGAAGTCCTCGCCCAAGGCTGCTGCCCGCTCGACAAACAGCTGCACGGCTGCATGCTTTCGCGCGACCTCCGCGGTCAACTCCGCGGCCG